>DATMOZ010000097.1:0-3513 GCA_035567995.1 Acidobacteriaceae bacterium | reverse complement strand
CTTCCCAAACTCCAGCACCAGGCGCACCCCGTCTTCAAAGAGTTCGTCGTGTGAGCCGTCCGCGTCTCCCTCGCCATCGAGATCGCGGCCCTTCTCGTCGCGCGGCGATTCGAGGAAGCCCTGAACATATTCCGCTTCGCCCTGCTTCTTCCAGAAATCGACGACTGCGGAAATTTCTTTCTCTGTTACGAAAGGCGCATGCACGCGCTGGAGGCGCGATGTTCCGGGCGGCAGGAAGAGCATGTCGCCACGGCCGAGGAGGCTTTCAGCCCCGTTTGAATCGAGGATGGTGCGTGAATCGACCTTGGTCGCAAGGCGGAAGCTCATGCGCGTCGGCACGTTCGCTTTGATCAGGCCGGTGATGACGTCGACCGACGGCCGCTGCGTTGCCAGCACAAGGTGGATGCCGACGGCTCGCGCCATCTGCGCAAGACGCGTGATGGCCTCTTCCACGTTCGACTTATCGAGCATCATCAGGTCGGCCAGCTCATCGATGATGATGATGATGTAGGGCAGGGGCGTCTGGTCGTCGGTCTCTTCAAACAGACTGGGTGTCCCGTTTTCAAACAGCCGGTTGTACTGATCGATATTGCGAACGCTGCGCGAGGCGAGCAGCTTCAGCCGGCGTTCCATCTCGCGGACCGCATTGCGCAGGGCATTCGCTGCGAGTTTCGGCTCGGTGATGATCGGGGTGAAGAGATGCGGAATTCCCTCGTACATGCCCAACTCGACGCGCTTCGGGTCGACGAGGATCATTCGGACTTGTTCGGGAGTCGCCTTATAGAGGACCGACATGATCATCGCGTTGATGGCGACTGATTTTCCGCTGCCGGTCGAGCCCGCGATCAGCACGTGCGGCATGGTGGCAAGGTCCGCCGTGACGATGCGGCCGTTGATGTCCTTCCCCATAGCGAGCGTCAGCTTGCTCTTGTGGCCGACGAAGCCACTATCTTCGATCACGTCGCGCAGCCAGATGGTTTCGCGTTCGTGGTTTGGAACCTGTATGCCGACCGTGCTCTTGCCGGCCATGCGCTCGATCAGGATGCTTTCGGCCCGCATTGCGAGGCAGAGATCTTCGGCGAGGCCGGTGACGCGGCTGTACTTCACGCCGGCGTCTGGCCGCAGTTCGAAGGTGGTGACGACCGGGCCGGGATTGATCTGCGTTATCTGGCCGTGCACGTCGAACTCCGCACATTTTTCAACGAGAATGCGCGCTTCTTCGCGCAGTTCTTCTTCGCGAATGACTTGCCGGTCCTCGCTACGATGCAACAGGGAACTGGGCGGCAGCTTGAAGCCATTTGCGTTCTTCGCGGTCAGCGTCACGGGACGGGCGGCGGCATCGGCGCGCGTGCCGATCTGCACTGACTCGGTCTGCGTCGATGCGGACTGTGTCTGGGCAACTTTTTCGTAGACGGGTGTGGGCTCAGGCTCTGGTTCGAGCACCGGCATCTTGGCCCGGGGCATCGTGTTCCACATGGTGGGAGCCGGTTCCGGCTGCACGTCATAGGGAAGCGACGGTGCGGCAGCTGCCACCTCAGCAAAGGCGGCGCGGCGGCGCGGCACAGACTCGTCCGACTGGGCATGCGCGCCCAGTGGCGTAGCTGCAATAGGCAGCGTCTCCGCCTGCACTGGATGTTTGCGGCCGCTCTTCTCCGCTTTGCGCGCTTCCTTTTCCTGGCGGCGGCGTTCGGCTTCAAGCCGCTTCTCTTCCGCGGCGCGTGCACGCCGCAGCTTCCAGTTCGCATAGCGGTCGCGCCATGCGTAGAAGAACGCGAGACGCACAGCGAACCAGTCCCGTGCCGTCGAGAATGAGAACGCAGTCGAGAGATAAGCAGCGATGACGACCATTGCGGCGGCGATGATCAGCGCCCCAGGCAGGTTCAAGTATTGGATGAACGTGTCAGCAAGCAGGCGCCCTGTCAGGCCTTCGATCGGGATTGCGTGCATCCAGCGCAGGTGGCCGGGTACCAAGGCCAGCAATACGGGAAGGAAAGCAAGCCACAGCAGGCCGCCAGTGAACTTTGCCACCGGAGAAGGTGTGACCCGGGAGCGCAGCCATAAGACCCCCATCGCTCCAAGCATTACGGGCAGAAAAAACGCCGTCAGACCGAGCAGTTGCAGCGTGATGTCGCTGATTATCGCGCCAACAATGCCAGTCCAGTTATTCGCCGTGTGGACCGAGCTGACTGTATTGAGCGAGGGATCAGCTGACGTATAAGTCGCAAGCGCCAGAAACAGCAATACGGCGCCGACAAGCAGCACGACGCCAATCAACTCGTTCGCGCGGCGGTGCTTAGACGGCGTGAATGCAAAACGGATCGGTTTCATGGGCGTACGCAGCGATGAAGACACAGCTGATTATCCCAAAGCAAGCAGACCCGAGTGCCCGAAAACACCGGGTTCGGGAGGGGGAATCAAGCGTACTAATGGCGAGAATGCTGATTTTAAAGCAGATCGTGCTACAGCCAGTGACGGATGACGGCGACGATCAGCAGAGATCCTGCGATGATGCGGTAAATAGCAAACGGTGCCAGGCCGTGGCGACGCACCCACGCCAGGAACCACTCCACCACGCCGAGTGCAACGAAGAACGACACGATGAAGCCGATGGCGAGCACGATCCAGCGGTGGGCGTTCATCGTCAGCGGGGCAATGGCGGCTGCCGCTTCAGACGCTTTCGGGTGCAACGTTTTTAGCAAGTCATACCCGGTCGCGGCGATCATGGTCGGGATAGAGAGCAGAAAGCTGAACTCGAGCGCGGCAGGCCGGGACATTCCTACGATCTCGCCTGCTGTGATTGTGGCCATCGAGCGCGACGTACCGGGAAAAACCGCAGACGCCGTCTGGCATATTCCGATCCAGATCGCCTGCGCGAGCGACATTTTTTCGACTTCATGGGTACGCGGATCGCTGCGCGAGGCGTAAGAGTCAACGGCCCACATGATGAAGCCGCCGATGATCAAGGCCCACGCCATCAGGATGAGGCTTTCAAGATGCTTGCCGATCAGTTTGGTCAGCAGAAGGGAAGGCACCGCGGTGAAGACGAACGCAATCAGGGTCAGACTGAGCGGATGCGTGAAAACGTTGCGATCGCCATTTTCGCCGCGCGGGAAGGTGCGGATGAAATTGACGATGCGCCCAGTGAACAACAGCAGAAGCGCCAGGATCGCACCTAACTGAATGACGATCGTGTACATCTTCCAGTACGCGTCTGAGAGATCAAGGTGAAAGACCGCTTCGCAGATGCGCAAATGTGCGGTTGAACTGACCGGGAGAAATTCCGTTAGGCCCTCAACAATACCCAGCAGCACAGAAACAACATAATCGTTCAAGCTTTCTCCTCGCGGTCAGAGCCGTCTAGTCGTGGTCTTGTCCGTACACTGCCACGTGTTGCTGCAGCTTGTATACCAGAGCGGCGGCGCGCGGAGCGTAGTCGGAACCTGGGAATGTACTGCTGATCTTTTGTGCCAGCGCGACCGCTTTTGACTCTGCGCCTGCTGCTTTATTTTTTTC
>DATMOZ010000096.1:0-9390 GCA_035567995.1 Acidobacteriaceae bacterium | reverse complement strand
TGTGGGCTGCGAGTCCTTGTCGGCGGGCAAGTCAAGCGCGGTCAATTTACCGGACAGATTCTTTCTCCAGAACTCGGCGCGCTGATCGACAGCGGCGCTTTGAAGCCAGAGCTGTTCCCCAACCGAATAGTCGCCATACTGCACATGGAGCTCGGGAAGATCAGGGCGGTCACCGTGCAGCAGCGCGGTGTAGATCTTCTGGAATTCTGTCTGCAGGATGCCGCTGGACCAACCATCGACCAGCAGATGCGCCATGGTCATCGCGAGAATCCATTGGTTCCCGCCGAGATCTGCGACGAAGACGCGGAAGAGCGGCCCTGTCGCAAGATCGAAATGCCAATCGTTCTCGCGAAGCAGGGAGATGCGAAGCTGTTCGTCGCGCTCGGCCGGCGACATTGATGATAGGTCGAGACATTCGAAGCTGGGAGGCAGGGTCGGTTCATGTATGCGCTGACGAAGTTGATCGTCGACCATGACGAAGGTCGTGCGCAGAACTTCATGGCGGCGGACCAGGGTGTCTACAGCCTCAGTGACGTGATCCAGCTGCAGTTCGCCTTCGACTGCCATGCGGATGCGCAGATGGAATGTGCTTCCGCCCGGGTCGCTGTGATCGAGCCAGTAGTAGCGCGCCTGCGCTTCGCTGGCGGGAAAATCTACGAAGGCCGGTACCTGATCCGTTTGAGGCGTACTGGCTTGAAGTATGGCGGAAGCGGTGGAGGCATCTGTGAGCTGTGCTGTCACCTGGCCGATGGTCTGTTCAGGGTCTTCGGCGAATGCTTCGAGAATCTGCTGATACTTCCGCAGCAGGTCTTCTGCTTCCTCGACACTGTATTTGGCGGTGTCCACTTCGCAAGATGTGCGCCAGCCATCTTCACGTTCGACGAGGAAGAACGTGAGACCGTAAAGAGCGCCTGGGCTGACGGAAGGAAGAGCGCATAGCTTAAGCTCGGCGCGTTCGACGGTGCGAACGAAATCGCGCTGCGAGATGAACAGTGCATCGAAAGGATCGCGGACCCGATTGAGGGCTTGAAGAATATCGGCGTGCCGATACTCAGAGTGGGATATCCACTCGGCAAACATTGCGGATGTGGAGCTTAGTAGTTCGCTGAGTTGCGTCGCGGGAGCGCAGTCGACACGAACCGGCAGATAGTTGACGAAGGGCCCGATGATGGATTCGAGTTCGGTGGAGTCGCGGCCGGGCACGGGCGCTCCGAAGACAACTGTTTGCTGCCTGGTCTGCACGGACCTCAGGATGGCGAAGGCCGATGCTACGACTTGAGAGAATGTAACGCCATGCTGCCGTGCGAGCGCACCGACGCGATCGGTGAGCGTGATGGGCAACACGACAGAAGTGATCGCTGCTTCAGTAAGTGCTGCGGTCGTGGCAAGAGGTGCGGAGGCGGTTGTGCCGGCAAGGTAATTGGTCCAGAAGCCGGCGTGATGCTGGTACTCAGGAGTTTCGCGATGCTCGCTCTGCCACACGCTGTAATCGGCATATTGAAGACTTGAGTCCGGCACTTGTGAAACGCCGGCGAGTTCTTCCTCATACGCCTGCATCAGTGCATCGGAAATCAGACCGATGGACCATCCGTCGCAGATGGCGTGATGCAGTGTGAGGAGCAGGACGTTCTTCCGCGGTTCGAGACACACGAGCCGGATGCGAAGGAGCGGCGGCGTGGTCAAGTCGAACGGACGACGCGCCTCTGCGCGCGAGCGCTCGTCGAGATATTTCTGCTGTTCGTCAAGGGACAGGAGGCTGAGGTCAACCACGGAAACAGGGACGGTAACTGTCGGGTGAATGACCTGGGAAAGCATTCCATTCTGGTTGACGAAGGAGGTGCGCAGGATTTCGTTCGCCGCGACGACGCGGGCGACTGCCGCCCTGAATATGGAGGTGCGCAGCTCGCCGTGCAGCGTGAAGCGCACGGCGACATTCCAGGCACCATCGTCTTGATTTTGGCGAGCGCGAGACCAGATGAGTTGTTGCGCGCTGGACGCAGGCATAACGAAGGCATCTGCGGTGGACGTCGATGGTGAATGGAGCAGATCGGTTGCCATCTCGGTTTCCAGCGGACACTTGCTCATTGAATCGTCTGCACTTCTCTGGCCACTGCCGCCTGCACCACATCGCTCGCCGGCAGCGGTACGCGGTACTTATCTCTGGAGACGCGCATGACCGGCCCGGCAATTGATTTCTCTGTTGCGTCAGAGGTCTTTTCGAGGTCGGCGCAAATGGCGTTGATCGTTTTCAGAACCATCAACTGCTTGGCAGAGACTTTGAGACCGCTGCGATTTGAGCGCGCAGAGATCTGGAAGATTTTCAGTGAATCGGCGCCAAGCTCGAGCAGACTGTCTTCGATACCGATTTGCTCGATGCGCATGACCTCACTCCAGATCGCCGCCATTTTCTGCTGCATCGGCGTGGAGGGCGCGAGGTACTGCTTGTGGCGTGTGGCTTTTGACCACTCCGGCTCGGGAAGCGCCTTGCGATCGATCTTGCGGTTGGCGGTGAGCGGAAACTGGTCGAGTGTCAGCCAGTATGGAGGCACCATGTATTCAGGCAATCTGGAGAGCAGGATGGTTCTGAGGTCTTCAGTGTCGACGGCAGCGCCGGGGTTCGCCTGGATGTAGGCAACCAAGCGCGGATCCTGTGACTGGTCCATCTTGAGAGCAACGATTGCTTTTGCAACTGGACCGGCGTCAATGATGGCGCGTTCGATTTCTTCGAGCTCGATGCGGAAGCCGCGCAGCTTGATCTGATGGTCGGCGCGACGCAGATATTGGATGCGGCCGTCTTCGTGTTGACGCACGAGATCTCCGGTCTTGTACATGCGAGAACCGGGACGGAAGGGGTCGGCCGTGAAGCTTGCCGCAGTGAGTTCGGGGCGCTTGTAATAACCACGCGCCACTCCTTCGCCAGCGATGAAGAGTTCCCCGGTAACGCCAGCGGGAACCGGCCCGCGACTGCTGTCGAGAACATAGAACTGCGTATTGGCAAGCGGAGGTCCGATCAGGATTTCGCTTCCAGATTTGATTTCATTGACGGAAGACCAGATGGTGGTCTCGGTCGGGCCGTACATGTTCCACAGGCGCCCGCCACCGCCGAGCAGACGGGTGGCCATGTTGCGGTTCCAGCTTTCGCCGCCGCAGAGCATTTTCAAACCGTCGTGCGACTCGAATCCGGCGTCCAGTAACATGCGCCAGGTGATGGGTGTGGCCTGAAGCACGTTGATTCTTGCAGCGCGCATGAGTTCGATCAGGCGCGTTCCGTCGGCTGCATCGTCGCGGCGCGCGATGACGAGGGTGGCACCTGTGACGAGCGGCAGCAGCAGCTCCATCGCGGCGATGTCGAAGGTGAGCGTTGTAACAGCGAGGAGGCGGTCGGCCGCGGTAGCTCCGATTTCTTCAGCGGCGCCAAGCAGCAGATTTACGACGGAGCGATGCGTGATTTCGACGCCCTTGGGCTTGCCGGTGGATCCGGAGGTGAAGATCACGTACGCGAGCGAGTCCGCGGCTACAGCTTCGGGAGCGCGAGCATCTTCTTTGCGCCATTCCGCACGGTCGAGGCTCACGGTGGGAATGCTGGCCGGCAGTGCGTCGAGGTGACGATCCAGGGTGAGCAGCATGGCCATCTCGGTTTCTTCGAGGATGGCGGCGACGCGCTCCTTTGGATACAGCGGATCGAGCGGAACATATGCGGCGCCGGCTTTGAGCACGCCCAGTATTGCGATGAGCATTTCTGTGGAACGCTCGATATAGATGCCAACGAGTTGACCCGATCCGATGCCGTTGTTGCGAAGCATGGAGCAGATCTGATTGGACTGCATGTCCAGTTCTTTGCGCGTGAGCTTGCGGCCATAGAATTCGACGGCGATCGAGTTTGGCGATAGATCGACCTGGCGCGAAATCAGCGCGGGAATTGAGAGGTCAGACGGATAGCTTTTTTCTGTGGCGTTGAGTGAGAACAGCCGCCTGTTCTTTTCTTCTTCGCCGAGCAGCGCGAGCTTGCTGGTCGCGACCTGTGGATCGGCGGCAAGCGATTCCAGCAGATTGCGGTAGTAGCGCATCCAGCGGTCGATAGTGCTTTGATCGTAGAGGTCGGTGTTGTAGTCGCATTCCAGGCGAAGACCGGCGCTCGACTCGACTATGTTGAGGAAGAGATCAAAGTTGACGAACTGCTTGCCGTTGGCGCGGACCTCCGCGGTGAGCGAGCTGAAGCGTGCAGCGCCGCCGATACGTTCGAGATTGAACTGCACTTCGCTTAATGGCAGGCGGCCCGCCACTGCGGGAATTTTCAGCGACTGAACAATGGAGCCGAGGGTGGTGTGCTGATGATCGTAAGCGTCGAGCACGCCGCGCTTGACCTGGCGAATTAGCTCGGCGATTGGCTGGTCGGGCTGGATGTTCGAGCGAATCGGCAGCAGATTTACGCAGTGTCCGAGGACGGTGACGTCTTCGAGCTGTGACTGTGCGGCCGAGGGGATAAGCGTCACGATGTCCTGACCGCCAGAAAGCCGGCTGAGCAAGGCCTGCCACGCTGCAAGCAAGGTCGCGAACAGGGTTGCACCCTGGCTTGCACCGGCTTGACGGACAGACTTCATCAGATCGGGCGACAGGTTCGTAAAGTAGGTTGCGCCGTTGAAGCTGCGCGCGGAACCGCGCGGACGATCCGTGGGCAAATCGATGATTTCCGGCAAAACTTCAAACTGCTTGACCCAGTAGTCCTGCGATTCGGTGCGCTTGGCGCGGCTTTCAGGAGCTTCGAGCGAAGCGGCGTATTCGCGGAACGAGATCGTCTTGTCGAGCTCGACGGGATTGTCTTCGACCAGGCTCGAATAGCGACGGCCCAGTTCATCGACGATGAGATTTACAGACCAGCCGTCGCAGACCATGTGGTGCGCGGTAATGATGAGCTCGTGGCGGTCTTCGGCGAACTTCATCAGCGAGACCCGGATGAGTGGACCGACCTTGAGGTCGAACGGCCGGGTGCCCTCGGCGGTGATAAGGTTTTTGCGTTCTACTTCCTGTTGCTGCGCGGGGTGGCCGGACAGATCGATCTGCTCAAGCGCCATCGGCATCTGCTGATGGATGAGCATGCGATCGCCGTCGGCGTTGAGCGTCATGCGCAGGGCGTCGTGTGTGGCGATGACGGCTGCAAAACTTTTCTCTAACGCGTCGAGACGAAGCGCGCCCTGCAGGTGAAGAGAGAAACATTCGTTGAACGCGCAGCTTGCTTCGTCGCCGGCCTGTGCGGCCAGCATGATTTCAAGCTGCGGGTCAGTGAGCGCGATTTCTACAACCGCTGGTTCGACTGGAACCTCAGAGGGCGCGTTTTCTGGAATGCGCTGTCCGGGCAGCAGACCGACTGACTGGAGTTCCGCGATGCTCTGATCTATTGCCGTCAGAATCTTTTCGAGGTCGGCGTCTGAATGGGCCGTCGTGAGATATAGCGGGAAACCCTCGAGAATGTATATACCTTTTTCGCGCAGCAGGAAGTAAAGCAGGCTGCCGAAGCGGGCGTCTGACGGCACGTGGAAGTACATTATGCTGCCGTACTGCTCGACCGTCATCGCAACGCCGCTCTTCGTGAAGATCTCGTTCAGCGCGGTTTTAAATTTGTCAGCCTTGCCATTGATGGTGTTGTAGAGGTCCATGCCGGCGGCGCGGATGTGTTTGAGCGCAGCATAGGTGGCCGCCATCGTGAGCGGATGCCGGACAAATGTGCCCGCGAAGAACGTCATTCCGACACTGGGATAGGAGTCGTCGCCGAATTGCCATTCGCCGCCGTCGAGCGCGTCCATGAATTTTGCTTTGCCGGCGAGCACGCCGAGCGCAACACCGCCACCGGCGACTTTGCCGTAGGTCGCCATGTCGGCGCGGACACCGAAGAAGGCCTGGGCTCCGCCGGGATGAATGCGGAAGCCGGTGACGACTTCATCGAAGATGAGAGCGGTTTCGGATTTTTCTGTAATGGCGCGTACAGCGGTAAGGAATTCTTTCGGCTGCAGATTCGGGTGGCGGCTCTGAACCGGCTCGACCAGCACGGCTGCCAGTTCGTTGGCGTGCTGCTCGATATATGCGAGCGATTCCGGCGCACCGTACTCAAGCACGATCATGTTCTCAATGCTTTTGCGGGGGATACCGGGCGCGGCCGGCAGCGTATGTGGCTGATTGTCGCGACGGATGCCTTTGACGAGGACTTCATCGAATTGACCGTGATAGTCCCCTGCGAAAAGAACGACCTTGTCGCGGCCGGTCACGGTGCGCGCGATGCGCATGGCGGCCATGACAGCTTCTGAACCGGTGTTGCAGAAGGTGACGCGTTCGTTGCCGGTCAACTCGCAGATCAACTGGGCGGTCTCACCGGCGAGCGGAGTCTGCGGGCCGAGTGCAACGCTCAGGTCGGCTTGCTCTTTCAGTGCTTCAGTGACGAAGGCCGGGCCATGGCCGAACATGGTCGCGCCGAAGCCGTTGACCAGGTCGATGTATTCATTGCCGTCGATGTCCCACAGCTTGGAGCCGGCAGATTTTTCGACGACCATGCTGTAGGCCATCTCCTTCCACTCCGGGCGAAAGCCGCTGGCAGAGCGTGGATCGGCGTGGACTTTGCGATATTTGTCGGCGTGGGCCTTGGATGCCGCAGTTTTGGTTGAAATGCGCGCCGCGAGGTGGTCAACGAAGGCGCGCTGCTCGTCGGTCATCGCTGTCTTCGACGTGGGCGCTTTTGCCGCAGTGGCGAAGACGGGCGACGAGCGAAGCGGCTGACCCTCGCTCGGGGCGACCGCGGGCGAAGCTGCGGCGGAGGTGGTTGCTGCGGACGGCGGAATTGCGCTCGCCGGGGCTGTCGCTGCAGGCTGCACGTGGCCATTTTGCGGAACGGGTGCTTGAGCGGCGATAGTGCCACTGGCCTGCAGCGTTTGGAGCTGCTGCTTCATCAGCTCGGAAAACGCGGTAAGTTGCTGCTGCATGAGCGCTTCCATGGCGCTGGCACCAATGGGAAGTGCCGCAACGGGAGCGAAATGAACGGGCGCGACCGGAGTTGCGACTGGGATTGCCGCGGGCTCAACGACCTGTTTTTGTTGCGGTGGATCTGGCGTTTTTGCGACTTCTGCCACGGTTTCTGGTGGCAATGTGCTGGCAAGGTACTCGGCCAGTAATTGCAGAGAGCTGTACTGCTCAAGCATCTGACGGAACGTCACTTTGACGCCCCATGTGCGTTGCACCTGTTGGGACACCTGGGTCAAAAACAATGAATCGAAGCCGAGTTCGAGGAAGCCTTCGTTTCTCTTGTCTCCGGTCAGAATGACGCCGGAAAGGTCCTCGAACATGACCTGAAGTTCGTCGCCGATTTTGTTTGTTCTGGCCGCAGCAGAGGAGGTGGAGCAATTTGTCGTCATTTCGATGCCAATCCTGGGAACCTGTGGTTGTTCGGTCGCCGGAGCCTGCAGCTCTTGTGTCAAAGGAGAATCATGCAATTTAGTACCCACAATGTGCCCATCAGTAACCATTGCGGGGCTTGACGAGATATCGACCCAATGGCGCTTGCGCTGGAACGGGTAGGTCGGAAGAGGTTGGCGACGGCGATGCTCGTGCTGGTAGTAGAGCGACCAGTCGATATTCGCGCCACTGGCCCAGATTGCGCCCAACGCAGTCTGAATTGCAGCGGTATCGGGCATGTCGCCGCCCGGGCCCGGAAGCGAGGTGCAGACAAGGGCGGCGCCGGCCTGTTTTGCGAGCGCGGCCAAAGTATTGCCGGCACCGACTTCGAGGAAGATGCCCGGTTTCTTCGCCATGAGACTCTGCATCGCGTGGTGAAAGCGGACGGGTTCGATGCACTGCGTGGCCCAGTATTTGGGCGAAGTCGCCTGCTCCGGGGTGAGCCACTCGCCGGTAACACTGGAAGTAATCGGGATACGGGGCGCGCTCAGCCGGCAGGTTGAGAAGAATTGGGTCAGAGGCTCCAAAGCTGGACGCATCATGGCAGAGTGGAACGCATGCGACGTCTTGAGGCGTCGGAAGGCTTTCGACTGCGCGGTGAGTTCCTGTTCGAGAGCGTCGATCGCATGGAACGGGCCGGAAGCTACGCAAGCATTTGCACTGTTGATGGCGGCCAGGGACAGTTCCGGCCCGAGCAGGGGCTGGAGTTCGGCCTCTGACATGCGGACTGCGGTCATTGCGCCTGCTTCGAGCGATTGCATGAGGGAGGCGCGGAGAGAAATTGCGCGCAGCGCCTCTTCGAGTGTGAACACTCCAGCGAGGCATGCAGCAACAAATTCGCCGATGCTATGGCCGGCGAGGTACGACGGGGTGATTCCCCACTCCATCCATAGCTGAGCCGTCGCGTATTCCGTTACAAAGATGGCCGGCTGGCTGAAGCGGGTTGAGCGGAGCGTTTCGGCGGCCTGTTCAGGGTCGGTGGTTGGAAACAGTACGTCGCGGAGATCGAGGCCCATCATCGGGACGAGCAATGTCGCGCACTGATCGACAGCCTGGCGGTAGACGGGTTCATGCTTGTAGAGGCCCGCGCCCATGTGCGGATACTGTGAGCCTTGGCCGGGGAAAAGGAAGACAGTGCCGGCTTTTGCGGCCTTCTTCGTGGCTGAACTTTGTTTCGGCTGTGCCTTGCGGAGTTGCGCCGCCGCCTCTTCGCGAGTGCCGGCGGCGACGGCGACACGCCACGAAGATTCGCGCCGACCAGTGGCGAGGGTGTACGCGGCATCTTCAAGCAGAATGGCGGAATCGTTCTCGAGCCTGGTCGCCACCCGCTCCGTCAGTTCAGTCAGCGCCTCGGAGCCAGCGGCCGACAAGACGAAGAGCTGATTCGGGCGAAGTGAAGGAGTTGACACGGTCACCGGTGCTTCTTCGAGCACGAGATGAACATTGGTGCCGCCGACGCCGAACGCGCTGACTCCGGCGCGGCGCGTTTGTTCGCCGCGTGGCCAAGGGGTCGTCGCAGCATTCACGCGGAACGGTCCTTTGGCGAACTGGATGTTCGGGTTCGGTTTGCTGAAGTGAAGTGTGGGCGGAATCGTTTCGTTCTGGAGAACGAGCGCGGTCTTGATTAAGCCGGTGACGCCGGCTGCGATGTCGAGATGCCCAACGGCGCTCTTTACCGATCCGATGGTGCAGAACTGGCCCTGGTTATTGACATCCGCAGACTTAGCAAAGGCCTGTTCGAGAGCGCGCACCTCGATCGGATCTCCGAGCGGCGTGCCGGTTCCGTGGCACTCCACGTAACCGATGCTGGACGAGGAGATAGCGGCAGATTCATGCGCCGTTACGATCGCGGCGGTCTGGCCTTCGATGCTAGGGGCGGCGTAGCCCATCTTTGCGGAGCCGTCGTTGTTTACTCCTGCGCCGGAGATAATTGCGTAGATATGGTCGCCGTCC
>DATMOZ010000095.1:0-6521 GCA_035567995.1 Acidobacteriaceae bacterium | reverse complement strand
TTACTAAAACCTTTGAGTACAGGGCAGCAAGAGACTCGCCTTTGATTGCGCCTGATATTAAGCCGGGGCACATACGTATTTGTCAATAGCTGGTTTTAGGAATTTTTCCACCCTTTGACCGATCCTGCTGCTCGATGTGTTACAGGAAGGGGGAAATCCTTTCGTGACACAGCCTTTCGCGCCACTATGCCGCTAAATGCTGGCATTCCGCCGTTAACCATGTCGATACGCGTGCGAATTCATTGAAGGAAAACGGAGAAAAACAGCCCGGCACATCGATTGCTAAAAGGTTTTATTTGGGCATTGGGTGTATCTTCGCCGCTTCAACGAGCCCGGAGCCTTCGAGCACAGAGTAAAACTGGTCCGGCGCAAGATCGCTCAGTTTGTCGATCTTCCCGGATGGCCACCGGATCTCCACCGAGTCAATCTTCCGCGCTTGACCCAAACCGAAGTGCATGCGCAGATCGTTCTGAGACAGGTAGCTGCCGCCGCTGCGGACCTCGTCGGTCTGCGTCATGCCGCCGGCGGTCAACGTGATGCGGGCACCCAATGCGAGCCGGTTGCTCTTGGTGCCGGCGAGTTCGAAGCTGACCCAGTGGGCACCGGGGATGCCGGGATTATGCAACACTGTGGGCGCGCCGTCGAGATTGCCGACTACCAGGTCTACATTGCCGTCGTTGTCCAGATCTGCTGCGGCGAGGCCGCGACTTACCCGCGGTTCCGTTATTGCAGGTCCACCCTGTTGGCCGGCGTCACAAAAGGTCCCGTTCTTCTCGTTCATGAACAGGTTCATCGGTTGGCGATAACGAGCTCCGGAAGGCAGGGCATCAACCTGAGGGTAAACCTGGCCGTTCACCGAAACGAGATCCGCCCACCCGTCATTATCCAGATCGATGAAAGCATCGCCCCACTTGACCCAGGGCAATGACGGAAGCGCTACTCCCGAACTATAGGAGATGTCGCGAAAATCCCACTTGCCCTGGTTCTCATACAGCGTGTTGAATTCGTCGGCAAAGTTAGTGACGTAAATCGAGAATCGGCCGGTGTGGTTGTAGTCAGCGACCGCCACCCCCATTGAACCTTGTTCTGAACCGTCTTCGCTGACTGCGGTCCCGGACTCCAAGCCAATCTCAGTAAATTTGCCGTTGCCGTCGTTGCGATACATGTAGTTAGGCGTGGAGTCGTTTGCCACGTAAATATCAGGCCGGCCCGTGTTATTGAAGTCAGACCAGACCACACCGAGGCCGTAATAGCCACTGGGATCGTTCACACCCGCAGATTTCGACACGTCGGTGAAAGTGCCATCTCCGTTGTTATGAAACAGCGAATCACCGGCGCCTTTTAGTCCGCGCGGGCCGCACTGCACATCGATCCCGCGGTACTTGCAGGTCGGGCTCTTGCCGAAGCCCGGCAGGTCGTTGAGCTTGAAGTCGACGTAGTTCGTCACCATCAGATCGACAAAGCCGTCGCCGTCATAGTCGGCAAACGCGGCCCCGGTCGACCAGCGGCCGTCTGCTACGCCGGCCTGCTTCGTGACGTCGGTGAAAGTGCCGTCGCCATTGTTGCGGTACAACACGTTGCCTCCTAGACAAGTGACGTAGAGGTCGGGCCAGCCGTCGTTGTTGTAATCGCCTACAGCTCCCCCCATGGCAAAACACGGTGTGCCGATGCCGGCCTTCGCGGTCACATCGGTAAAAGTACCGTCGTGGTTGTTGTGGTAAAGAGCGCTCCGCGCCTTTTCACCTTTAAGTGCCATGTCGACCGTGGGCGAGTTAGTGAAGTAAATGTCTGGCCAGCCGTCGCGGTCATAGTCAATGATCAGAACACCGCCGCTCATTGATTCCACGATGTACTTCTTTTCGGGCGCGGCGGTATGCACGAAATGAATGCCGGTCTTCGCTGTGATGTCTGTCAACTGCGGGATGACGCGACCCTTGCATGCCAGCGTCTTTGCGCCCGGCGGTGGGGGCGGGGCCGGAGCATGTGCTTGCGCCAATGCATCGGTCGCCAGGAGGGCCTGAAGAACAATTGAGAGAAGGATTCTGTGACGTGGAACCGATGGCATTTATTCTTCCTTGGCTACGCGATCGCAGCCGCGCGAGAGGTGACGCATCTTTGCGGGCCCGCGAAGCTCCTAACTAATTTGCCACATGCGTAAAGAAATGCGCATTCGGGTATAGCGTCCGGGAGTGCTCCACATGTAAGGTCACGAAGGGCAACAGCGCTGACTCGGCACGTCCAAGTGATAGAACTATCACTGACTAATGAAAAGAAATGAGACCACGCCCGGCAACGGCAAGCCCGTGACGCTGAAGATTCTCGCGGAATATCTTGATCTGTCGCCTGCGACTGTGTCGATCGTCCTGAATAACTCCTCGATTATCAGCACGATTCCGCAGCCTACCCGACAGCGCGTTCTGGCTGCCGCAAAGAAGTTTGAATATCGCCCGAATCTGCACGCGCGATCGCTACGCACCAAGCAGACCAACACCGTGGGCGTGATCGTACCGGAGCTGAGCGAGGGCTACTTCACCGGCGTAATGATGGGCGTTGAACAGCATCTGCTTCAGGAGGGCTTCCTCTATTTCACGGTCAGTCATTTGGGCAGACGCGATCTGATGGAGGAATATCCGAAGCTCTTGATGAATCGCGCAGTTGACGGATTCCTGCTGGTCAATACGGAGTTACCTGAGCCGGTTTCGGTACCTGTTGTCGGCATTTCATCGCACAGCAAAATGCCGGGGGTGACGAACGTGGAGCTCGATCACAATCGCGGCGCCAGAATGGCGCTGCGTCATCTCTACGACCTGGGGCATCGGCGTATCGCGTTCATGAGGGGCCAGCGCTTTTCGCTGGACTCGGAAGCACGATGGTCGTCAATCCTCAACATTGCGCACGAGATCGGCATCACAGTTCGTCCTGAACTATGCATTTTTCTCGAGAAGAATTTCTGGTCGCCGGAGCTGGGCTACACGCCGGTGCGTGAGCTGCTGGCGCGGACTCGCGATTTCACTGCAATCTTTTGCTTCAACGACACGGCTGCGATTGGCGCCATTCGCGCCATACAGGATGTTGGACTGGAGTGCCCACGCGACATATCGGTCATCGGATTCGATGACATCGTCAGCGCCGCGTACCATAACCCGCGCCTGACAACCATTCGACAACCGCTGAATCAGATGGGCTGGACGAGCGCCCAGCTGCTGCTGACCCGTATACAGACCCCTGCGAATCCGTATCCGGAAGTGATTACGTTCGAGCCTGAGCTGGTGGTGAGAGAATCCACCGCCGGCGTGCGTGAAAATGCTGAACAAGTGCAGTCGCGAAGGAAGCAGAAGAAGTGATGTCAAGCATTGAGGTCACGGGCATTGGGTTAGACAACGCACAAGTTGCATCCAATCGCCGACGGACGCTCGCTGCCGCATTTGCCTACTTTGTCGTCGCAGGCATTGCAACCGTCATGTTGGGGCCGACGCTGCCCGAACTCAGCATCCGCTGGCGGGTGCCGGACGCGCAACTTGGCACGCTGTTCGTCGCGTCGTTCGCGGGACAATTGTGCGGCGCATGGTTTGCCGTGCGCAATCTACGCGGGAGCCTGGCGTGGGGGGCCGCGTGCACTGCGCTGGGTTGTCTCGGGCTGGCGTATGCAGGCTTCACAATGGCGCACGTTGCCCTGTTCTGCGCGGGGTTGGGGATTGGTGCGGGACTAGCCGCAGGCAACGTAATTGTAGGTACGATCGACATTGACGCCGATCAACCCGCCCTGGGGAAGACTTCTCCACGCTCGAAACTACTCGCTTTGCTGAACGTGTGCTGGGGCGTGGGTGCCATTGCGTGCCCTCTATTGATTCATGCGGCGTTGCGTCTCAATCGCAGCGGCCGGACGAGCATGGATGGCATCCGGCTTTTCTTTCTGCTGCTGTCGGCAGCGCTCGCGTCTTCCGCGGTTCTTACGGCCGTGCTGCTACCGCGCAAGGCGGGCCCAAAGGCATATTCTCTGCGCAACGACGCAACGCTACCGCTGCGAACATTCGCTTTATTCCTCGCAGCGATGCTTATTTATGTCGGCGTCGAAAACGCGCTCGGAGGCTGGCTGCCCAGCTATGCGCAGCGCACACTTCCCGTCAGTGCCGGAGCCGACTTGGCCGCGTCCATCGCTCTTTGTTTCTGGCTGACTGAACTTGGTGGGCGCGTGCTGACAGCATTCGTTGTGAGCGTTGTCGGCGAATGGCTTCTTTACCGGGCCTGCGTCGTGGTCCTGATTATCGCCACAGCTGTTATTTTCCTGACACCGCACGTGACGCCAGCCGCGATGTTCACGCTCACCTTTGTTTCCGCGCTCAGCCTTGCTCCGCTGTTTCCACTTCTGACATCGTTCCTGCTAGCGCGCTCAGGGCGTCAGGCCCGCCTGGGGCCGCTGTTTGCAATGATCGCGCTAGGCGGAGCGATTCTGCCGTGGCTTACGGGCGTGCTGTCAACGCACTATCACGCGCTGCGTATCGGCTTCGCCATACCAACCGCCGGCGCGGTTCTGCTGTTGCTGCTCTCAGTGGCGCTCCCTCAAGTCGGCCGCGTTCGCGCTGCCTAGAACGGTGAACTCCGCGGTTAGTGGGGTGTCCTCAGATGAATCACCAACGAATACTTTGAACATGCCCGGATCGACGCGCCACCCTTTTTCATTCGCATCGTAGTAAGAGAGCGCCCTCTGGTCGAGTTGCAGCGTCACATGCTCAGACTTACCCGGGTCGAGCCGTACTTTCTTGAATCCCTTAAGCTCTTTTACCGGGCGTTTGATACTCGCCGATGGATCGCCGACATAGACCTGTGCAACTTCTGCTCCGGAACGCTGGCCCGTGTTCTTCACGTCGAAGGAAACGTCGAAAGTGCGGGTGGCGCCGTTACTCGCCGGAGTGACCTTTAGATTGTTGAAGGAGAAAGTGGTGTAGGACAGTCCGAAGCCAAAGGGATAAAGAGGCTGCTTCTGCATGCTCGTGTAGTAGCGATACCCCAGGAATACACCTTCGGCATAGGTCACCGTAGGATGACTCTTACCAGTCTCGGGATAGTAATGGTCGTGGGTCGGGTCCTCGTCCCAACTGCGATCAAAGCTCATCGGCAGCTTCCCTTCTGGCGTTTGATCGCCAAAGAGCACTTCGGCGAGTGCCCTGCCACCCTGCTGACCTGGATACCAGTTGTGGATGAGAACGGGAACGTGGTCCAGCCAGTTGCGCGTGTCTACCGCACCGCCCGCCGTGATGTTCACCACGGTTTTGGGGTTAGCAGCCGCCACCGCACGGATTAATGCGTCCTGGCCCCACGGTAACGAGAAGCTGCGATCGTATCCTTCACTCTCGGTTGGGGGATCGAAGCCAACTGCGACCACGACAGCATCTGACGCGGCAGCAATCTTTCGTGTCTCAGGCGAGATCAGATCTTCTTCATTGCGGATGCCGAAACCCATGCGAATGGAAGTGGAATCGGGCCGATACAGCAATTCGATGGACACGGGCTTCCCTGCCACAAGAGGCAGCGTGGCAAACTGTGGCGCCTGACCCTCGCGCTTCGGCTGAACCAGCAATTGCTTTCCATCGACGAGGAGCTTATAGGCGTCCTCGCTGGCTGCGCCGGTGAGAAAGAGATAAGTGCCAGTTTTCGCCGGCGTGTAGCTGCCCGTCCAGCGGAGCGTGCGGCGCGCAGTCGCGTGCGCCGTCCACATCTCTGGTTTGAACTGGTCTACATTGTCCACTGAGGTCGTCGAAGTCGGAGGTCCAGTCGTTTCCGGACCGTCGAAGGTCTCCAGCTTGAGCCCGTGCTGACCGTTCGGACCCTCGAACCGAGTTTCATGGAACAGCGACTGAGGAGTCGGCAAGCCACCCGCGTAAAGAACGCGCGTGTGAGTGCCCAGGTAGTCCCCCACACCTTGCAGAAAGCTCACCGGCGCGAAGGCGGTCGTATTGGAACTGCCGCCCCCGCCTGGTACTGCGGGATAAGCATCCGGTCCGATTACGGCAATCGTGTGCACGGCATCCCTGTTTAAGGGCAGCAGGTTGTGCTCGTTTTTGAGGAGAACCATACTCTCGCGGGCGGACTGCAGCGCGACTTGATTACTGGCGGCGCTATATAGAGGAATCATGGGGTCGAGCTGCTGGCGATCGAGGAACCCGAAACGCAGAGCGACTCGCAAGATACGGCGGACCTTGTCGTCGATCGTAGCGACGGAGACCTGACCACTCCTGACCGCATCGCCGACAACCTGCGGGCTCATGAATTTTCCGTCCGGCATTTCAAGGTCGAGTCCGCTATTGGCCGCAGCCACTCCGTCATAAGTCGCAGACCAGTCGGACATCAGGATGCCGCTAAATCCCCACTCGGTTTTCAGGATGCCGTCATTCATGCGTTTGCTCTGCGTCAGGTGCTCGCCATTGAGCAGGTTGTAGCTGTCCATCACGGCGCCGACGTGGGCTTCTTTCACAGCAGCTTCAAACGCCGCGAGGTAGATTTCCCGCAGCGTGCGCTCATCA
>DATMOZ010000094.1:0-6899 GCA_035567995.1 Acidobacteriaceae bacterium | reverse complement strand
TGCCGGCGCGTTCAGATCGTGCTTCGGCCCTTTCGTCGTGTGCTTGCCTGGCTTCGGCTTCTCTACTGCCTTCGGCGCAGCGGCTATGGCCTGCGCCGTGACCGGCTTTGCCGCCATGGCGCGCGCTAGAAACTGGACCTTCTCACCTTCCGGTAGCAAGTAGAAACGGTCTGTATCCCGCCCGGGCTTTACATGCATATAAAGCTCATCACGTACTGACCCGGTGGCTACAACTGGATCTTTCGCGTGTTCCTGCTTCAGCTTGTCGAATTCCGCTGCGGTCGACGCCGACGCGACCGAGCGCTCTTCAATCCAGCCTGTCTGATTCTTGTCGGTCTTGACCTTCACCCACCGGCGCTGACGTTCGACTATCGCCAGCTCCTGCCCGTTGGTCACGATCGCGATTCGATTTGAAACGGCAGCCACGCGGTCCCGCAGATACGCCTGCTTTACCGTTACATAGACATATTCTTCTTTCGGCTTCTGGCGCATGCGGTCGCAGCCAACGGAAGCGAGCAGCAAAAAGGCGCACATGACCGCGATCGTTGCGCGCGCAAGACTGCGCACGACGCCACTTGAATTAGTTTGTAGTCGCAGGGGAGCAGGCACGTTCAGTTCGAGAATATCATTCTCAAGCGCGCGGTCGGTTCTGCGTCCTCGTAACTACTTCGCGCTCACGATCGCGATCGCATTCACTGGATCTGTTCCGGAACTCGCATGGGCCACCGGATCGAGTTTCCCGCCGGTCGTCGCGTCGAAGCTGAACACCTGCAGGTCAGGATTGCCTCCAGCCGAGGCCACAGCGAGAAATTTACCAGTCTGATCTAGCGTCATCGCGGTTGGTATTGTACCTGCGATGAAGGGTGAGCTCGGAAGCAGCGTAAGGCCGCCATTCACTCCCAGCGAAAACCCGGAAATATTGTTCGCCGTCTTGTTCGCTACATACAGGAAGGCGCCCGTCGGGTCCATCACCAGCGCATTCGGGCCCAACCCAGTTGCGTGCGGTGATCCCGCTACCTCGGTTAAAGCGCCATTCGTCCCGATGGTGAAAACACGAACCCCATTCACGCCGGTTTCCGCTACAAAGAGAAATTTGGTCGTCGGATCTGCTAACGCTGCAGCATCGGCGTTCGGCGAAGCTATTGGCTTCAGCAACTGTCGATTTGCGATGGCGCCCGTCGTCGGATCGAAGGTGAAGATGTCGACGCCGCCCGTCTGCAAAGGGACGTACAGAAGTTGGTTGTTGGGCGTGACGTAAACCTGTTGAGGCGAGCCAGTATCCAAAGCAATTGCGCCCGGATTGCCGGCCGTTAGTACCCCCGTGGTGGGATTGATCTGATACTCGAACAACGTGCTGGTAGTGGAGTCCACCGAGAATAGCCACGTCCCGGTCGAGTCAATTGCTATTGAGAATGGTGAGAAGCCTGTGGCTACCGCCGCTCCGTTATTCGCCGCGACCAGTGAGCCATCGGCATTGATCGTGAAAGCATAAATTGCCCCGCTCTGGCCGCCGACATAGAGAAATGAGCCGCTTGGCGTTGCTGCAAGCGCGGTCGGCGCAGCCGCAACGGGAAATGTCGCGCCATTATTCAGCGCTGTCAACAATCCACCAGTCCCGACCGAGAATCCGCCGATGGAACTCCCCGTCACGTTCGCCACGTAGAGGTAATTCCCTGTACTGCCACCGCCGCCGCCACCGGTCGAATCGGGAAAGAACTTGCCACAGCCGCAGATGAGCCCCAGAAGCGGGAGAAGAAGATATTTAGCGGATCTCATTCTCTGTATCATGCACCTCTACATGAAGACGGAGCAACATCGATAACGCTCTGCAAATTTCGCGTATAACGCGAAAAGGCCGGCGCAGGCCGGCCTTCAACGCGGGTAAGTCCAGCCTCAAACCAGCTCTGGGACGCCGAGCCGGCCTGCCACCCGCTGCGTATCGAGCACGGTTCCGATTCCGTGAATGATTGAGGCAATGCGGATAGCAGCGAGAATTGTTTCTTCGCTGACGCCTTTTTCTTTTAGTACTTTTTCGTGCGCATCAATGCATTTGCCGCAGCCATTGATCGCCGAAACGGCCACCGCCCAAAGTTCAAAATCAAGCGGCTCAATCCCATGCGTTCGAATTCCGTTCATTCGCAACCGCGCAGGCATCGTCCCGTATTTTTGATTCGACGCCAGATGAAGGAATCGATAGTAAATATTATTCATTCCCATCAAGGCGGCTGCAGTCTTCGCCGCTTCCAGCGCCTGCGGAGAAAGATGCCGCGACGCCTCTTCCAGGGCGGCAGACGTCAAATCATCACTCCGGGTGGTCATTGCGCTCGCCACCACGGTTCCCCAAAGTTGCTGTTCATTCAACTCAGGATTCTGCCTCACCAAGGTCGAATAGTTGAGCTTCAAATCTTTGGCATACGCTGGAATCGTTTCAAGCAATTCCTCGATCGTCATTTTTTGTTCCTTCCTGCACCCTCTGCGAGTGTGCAACCTGCGCACCTGCCTCGAACTGAGCGACGGGCGGCCACACAGGCCGCCGTCGTCGTGTTAATCCCGCTTACGCCTTTATGACTTCTTCGCCCTTATTCCAGTTGCAGGGGCAGAGTTCATCCGTCTGAAGCGCATCCAGCACGCGCAAAACTTCCTGCGGATTGCGTCCGACCGAGAGATCGGTGACGTATACAAAGCGAATGATGTTTTCCGGATCGACGATGAACGTTGCCCGCTGGGCAACGCCTGCCTTCAAATCCAAAATACCCAGTTGCTCGCACAGATCGCGCTTGACATCCGCAAGCATTGGGAACGGAAGGTCGCGAAGATCTTCGTGATTGTTGCGCCACGCAAGGTGAACGAACTCTGAGTCCACACTTCCACCGAGAATCTGCGCATCGCGATCAGCAAATTCATTGTTCAACTTGCCGAATGCGGCAATTTCCGTCGGACACACAAAAGTGAAGTCCTTCGGCCAGAAAAAATAAACCTTCCACTTCCCGGGATAGCTTTCATCCGTGATTGTCTCGAATGCCTTGTCCTTCTCCCGGCTCACCGTTGCCAACATTTCAAACTTCGGAAAATTCTCTCCAACACCCAACATTTACGCAGTTCTCCTCTTGTTCATTGTTGTTAATTAGATTGCTGTGATTGCAATAGAGATTCAGAGGTGCGGCAAACGCACGTGATGTTGCGCGCGCCGCACCGCTATCGATCACTACTTAGCAGTTGTAAGTTGCATTTCTTCCACTTGCAAACCGAGACCCTCGGCGACCCGGCGACCATACTCTGCATCAGCTTTTGAAAAATGGCTGATCTGCAGTTTCTGAATCCTCTCTGGCACCGTCTTCATTGAACCCACGATGTTCTGAATCAGATTCGTCTTCGCTGCAGGACTCATCAAGCGGTACAAATCCCCCGCTTGGCCGTAGTCATCGTTACCTTCACGGTGATTGTACCGAGCGGCGTCGCCGTGAATTGCATAGGGAACATCTTGGTACCTCGGGTCTTCCTTGGGCCCGCCAAAGCTGTTCGGCTCATAATTTACGGTCGCTCCGCCATTCGCATCGAATCGCATTGCTCCGTCGCGGTGATAGTGATGCACTGGACACTTCGGCGCGTTGACTGGCAGAGATTCGTAGTTAACCCCCACGCGATAACGATGCGCGTCCGGATAACTCATGATCCGTGCCTGCAACATCTTGTCCGGGGAATAGCTCATTCCAGGAACAACATTTGCCGGCGAGAACGAAGCCTGCTCCACTTCCGTAAAGTAGTTGTCCACATTGCGGTTTAATTCCATGATGCCGACTTCCTGGAGCGGATAGTCCTTATGCGGCCACACCTTGGTTAGATCAAACGGGTTCAGATGATAGGACTCCGCTTCCCCTTCTGGCATCACTTGAATCATCACGCGCCACTGCGGAAAGTCTCCGCGCTCGATCGACTCAAACAGATCGCGCTGCGCATAGTCCGGATCAGTGCCGGCGATGCGCTCGGCGTCTTCGGCGGTCAGATTCTTGATTCCCTGCTTCGTGAGGAAGTGCCACTTCACGTAAAAACGTTCGTTCTTCGCGTTCAGCAAGCTGAAGGTGTGGCTTGAAAATCCATGCATATGCCGATAGCCGTCCGGCGTCCCACGGTCCGACATGAGGATGGTTACCTGATGCAGCGACTCCGGCGAAAGCGACCAAAAGTCCCACATCATCGTTGGCGACTTCAGGTTGGTCTGCGGGACACGCTTCTGTGTGTGGATAAAGTCACCGAACTTCAATGGGTCGCGGATGAAGAAAACCGGCGTGTTGTTACCCACCATGTCCCAGTTGCCTTCTTCCGTATAAAACTTCAGCGCGAACCCGCGCGGGTCACGCGCAGTGTCCGCCGAGCCCTTTTCACCGCCAACTGTGGAGAAGCGCACCAGCACCGGCGTTTCCTTCCCGACCTGGCTGAAAAGTTTGGCTGACGTGTACTTCGTAATGTCCTGTGTGACCTTAAAGGTGCCGTGAGCGCCTGAGCCTTTCGCATGCACCACGCGTTCCGGGATGCGTTCACGATTGAAGTGCGCCATCTTCTCCAGCAGGTGAAAATCCTGCATCAGCACCGGCCCGCGCGGACCTGCAGTCAGAGAGTTCTGGTTGTCGCCGACAGGAATGCCTGATGTCGTAGTAAGAAGTTCTTTGCTTACGTTCGCCTTCGGTTCTGTTGTCTTGTGGTTAGTTGACTCGTTCGTCTTATTTTTTGACATATATTCGTCCTCTCGTCTGGTGTATCGCTGGACCGCGCTTGCAACGGCTTATGTGGCTGAGGGATTGTCTGCCTGGCATTCCACGCAAAGACCGAGAACATCGATTGCATATCGCTGTACAAGAAAACCGCCCGCCAGCTTTTTCCGCCGGGGCAGTTCAGCTATGCTCGATTCGTCGATGTCGGTAATACGTTTGCATCGTGTGCAGACGAGGTGATGATGCGGGTGGCGGTTCATCTCCACGCGCAATGACCCGTGATGCGGGCTCACTTCCTGCAGAATGCCGCTGTCGAGAAAAAGGCGAATGTTCTTGTAGACAGTCGCCAGCGAAATAGAGGGAATACGTTTGCGAACGCGCAGATAAACTTCGTCCGGACTGGGATGCCCCGGCATCTGCTGCATGACCTCATAGAGCACCTGTCGCTGATGCGTTACGGCGAGTCCATGTTCTTCGCACAGCTGACGAAAAGAGGCCTGGCGCTCTGTCGGCATAAAACTATTGAACGATAATTATTATCGTTTGTCAAAATGCGTGGCACCAACGGGAGTCGGACCCTAGTTCGGGCGTTCCCCTTCGTCCTGCTTGCCCGCGCGTTTCGCACCGAAGCGCCCGTCAAGTGGCTGCCGGCCGCGAAAGCCGTCCTCAACACGGTGCCACCAGCCGATTTCGGTCTCGCCCATTTTCCAGCAGAGCAGCACAACTTCGTCGCCTAGCTGAAACGGGAAATCCAGCAGCCCCGTGTCGAGATCTTTCACTTGCACGCCAATGGCATCGATCTCCCCGATCACGTCTTTTGCTTCTTTGAGAGCATGATCGTGCTCTGCCCGGCGCCGGGCCGCATCGACCACGCGGACCAGCACTCCCCCGTTGAGCATAATTTTCTGACTCAAAGCCGCGAACTCCAACTGCCGCAGCTCGACTTTCTCCTTCGCAACAACCGCGCGTTTCAGCAGCGACTCGAGCACAGGCAACAATGTGCTCGCTTCCTCCAGCGTGAACGTTTTCATTGAATTTCCAACATGCGATCGAGTGCAACCCGCGCCCAGTACTTGGCGTCGGCTGGCACCACGATGCGGTTGACCACGCGTCCCGCGACGAGATTCTCAAGGGCCCATGCCAGGTGCTGCGGTGAGATGCGGTACATGGTCGTACACAAACAGCCATTCGCTTCGAGCGACAAGACCGTCTTGCCCTGGGCTGCGAAACGCTTCGCCATTCGATTCACCAGATGGATCTCAGTGCCTACTGCGAATGTTGAGCCGGGCTCCGCCTGCTCAACGAGTTTTATAAGCCGATCTGTTGACCCCATCGCGTCCGCCTTCTGGCAGACTTCCCACCGGCACTCAGGATGCACGATGACCTGGATGCCGGGATACTTGGCACGCATCTCGTCGACGTGCCCCGGCAGGAAGCGTTGGTGCACCGAACAGTGACCTTTCCACAAGATGACCTTCGCGGCTTGTAATTGCGCCCGCGTTAAGCCGCCGTTTGGCATAAACGGGTCCCAAACGACCATTTCGTTGAGCTTGATTCCCATTTCAAACGACGTATTGCGGCCAAGATGCTGGTCAGGGAGAAAGAGGACTTTTGGCGCCTTGGTAAAGGACCAGTCCAGCGCTTTGCGTGCATTCGAAGAGGTGCAGACCACCCCTCCGCGTTCGCCGCAAAATGCCTTGATCGCCGCAGTCGAATTCATGTACGTGACCGGCACGACCCCGCCACCACCGTCTTCCGCAACGCCGGCAGCGACAAGCTTTTCCCAGCATGCCTCTACTTGCCCGATCTCAGCCATGTCGGCCATTGAGCAGCCCGCGTTTAAGTCGGGCAAAATTACGCGCTGGCCACTTTTCCCAAGCACGTCGGCGCTCTCAGCCATAAAGTGCACGCCGCAGAAGACGACGTTCTCCGCATCTGTCTCCGCCGCAATTTTGGACAGCCGGTAGCTGTCGCCGGTGAAGTCAGCAAAACGGATCACCTCATCACGCTGATAGTGGTGCCCCAACAATATGGTGGAGGCTCCAAGTTGCTCACGGGCAGCGGCGATGCGACCATCCATCGATTCATCAGGTTGCACAAGGTAGTGATCGAGCGAGCACACTTCCGGCTCGCGCGCAGGACTGAGCACCGCTTCCGCGGCTTCGTCTAAGAGAACACTCATCGTTTTCC
>DATMOZ010000093.1:0-6629 GCA_035567995.1 Acidobacteriaceae bacterium | reverse complement strand
CACTGCTGCGGTGATTTGCGGATCTGCCGTAAGCAGACTGATGTCGGTATAGAAGCGGGCGGTGATCGGATTGTAGTTTCCGGTGCCCAGATGCGCGTAGCGCCGCGTCACTCCATCAGCGTCGCGCCGAACCAGCAATGCGAGCTTTGCGTGTGTCTTGAGTCCGACGAGGCCGTGGAAGACCTGAACGCCGGCATCTTCGAGGTTGCGTGCCCAGCGAATGTTTGACGCTTCGTCGAAGCGCGCCATCAGTTCGACTACAACGGTGACTTCTTTGGTCTGCGCAGCTTCGATCAGCGCCTGGAAGATCGAAGAGTTCTCGCTGGTTCGATAGAGGGTCTGCTTCATCGAAACCACGTTCGGATCTTTTGCGCCGGCTTCGATGAACTGCTCGACCGCATTGTAAGAGTCGTACGGGTGATGGAACATCAGGTCGTGCTGCCGGAGTTCGTCGAATAGATCGCTGCAGCCTTTGTTTAGCTTCAGCTCGCGCGGCGTAAAGGGGGGATATTTCAAATCCGCACGCGGCGTGTTGCTGTAAAGCGTCATCAGACGGCTAAGGTTGACGGGACCTTCGGTTCTGAAGACCTGTGCGTCGTAGAGTTCGAAGTTGGATTGGAGACGGTTGATGATTTCAGGATCGGCTTCGCATTCGATCTCGAGCCTGACGGCGTCTCCCTTGCGCCGATTGTGCAGTTCGGTGCGCACGCTTTCGAGAACGCTGCGAGCTTCTTCCTCCTGCATGTAGAGGTTGGAGTTGCGGGTAACGCGGAACGCGGCGCTCGAGAGAATTTCATAGCCCCGATACATCGCGGGGACGTGCTGCTCAATGAGAGTATGCAGGAAGATGTAGTCGGTCTTGCCGGGCGCCGATGGGAGCGGCACAAGACGCGGCAATGCACGCGGTACTGTAAGGACGCCAAGGACGTGGCCGGCGGTTGACTTGCGCTTCCGCTGCAATAACAACGCGAGGCAGAGCGCTTTGTTCAAGACACGCGGGAATGGGTGCGATGGATCGATTGTGATTGGTGTCAGGAGCGGATCAACTTCGCTCTGGTAGAACCGGCTGGCATATTCACGGGCCTCTTCGCTCATCTCAGTCCAGGTCAACAGGCGAATACCTGACTCTTTGAGCGCCGGCAGCAACTGCTTATTCCAGGTCCGGTACTGGCCGCGTACCAGCTCGTGCATTTGTTCCGAGATGCTGCGTAGTGTCTCTTCTGCTGTTTTGCCGTCGGGGCCGCGGTCGTTGAGGCCGTCTTCAATGCGCTGCAGCAGACTCGCCACGCGAATCTCGACGAATTCGTCGAGGTTCGAAGCAGTGATGGCGAGGAACTTGACCCGCTCCAGTAAGGGATTCGAAGGGTCGCACGCTTCTTCAAGGACGCGGCGATTGAAATTGAGCCAGGATGTATCGCGCTCGATGAATCGGCTCTGCTGAGCTGAGTTTGTGGTGGATTTTCGTTTGCTGGCGCGCTTTGCGGCGGATTTGCGGGGTCTTGCGTTCATGATGAAGTCGTAGGCAAGTGCCCTTCTAAGCATACGTGATACCGGAAGGGGCGCTCATGCGGGATGAAACCTGTGAGAATTTAGGGCGAGTGCGACCAGGAGCAGTGCAAGCTCCGGTGGGGAAGTAAAATGGATTGCGGCTCCCGGGATTGGCGTGCTGCAAGCGACGCTGGGGAAAAAGTGCACTCTTTTGCCGCGGCCTGACATCGAAGTGCTGATACGAAAAGAGTTGAGTACTGCCTAAACGGCGGAGGCCGAGTTCATCCATTGAAGGATCTTTTTAATCGTTCAACTCGACCGATGGGTCGTGGCACGGCGGCATTATGTCTCGCCGTCGCTGTGGCATCCAGTCCACTGTGCCAGGCGCAGCAAGGCGCGTTGACTCCACGGTCAAACTCCGGTGCGCCGGGGGGAGCCTACAGCAGCAGTGGAACGGTCAGCCAGAGTGGCACACAGCAGAGTGGCACACAGCAGAACCCGTTTCAGGGGGGCGTCACTGAGGGCAAAGCGACAGGCGGGGTTATGTCCCTATCCCTCGACGACGCCATCAAGCGAGGGCTACGTAACAACCTTGGGTACATTCTGCAATCTGTAAGCGTGAAGCAGGCCGGTGGACAGCGGCTGCAGGAACTGCAACCGTTGCTGCCCACCATCAACGGCGAAGCGAAAATACAGGTCAGCCAGATCGATCTTCAGGCTCAGGGAATTAATTTTGCCGGGGTTCCCGCGATCGTCGGGCCCTTCCAGACCGTCGACTTTCGCGCGTCACTGACGCAGGCGGTATTGAACTTGCCGGCGCTGCGCAACTACATTGCCGCAAAGCATGAGTTCGAAGCGGCGAAGCTGTCGGTTGATGATGCGAGCGACATGGTTGTGCTGGCTGTCGGCAATGCTTACTTGACGGTTGTGGCGGACGCAGCACGCGTGGTGAGCGTTGAAGCACAAGTGGGGACATCGAAGGTCTCACTGGATCAAGCGGTCTCGCAACACGCCGCAGGCACAGCTCCGAAGCTGGATGAACTGCGCGCACGGGTGGACTTCCAGACGCAGCAACAACAGCTGATTCAGGCGCAGAACGATTTTGAAAAGGACAAGATCGCCCTCGCCCGCGCGATCGGTCTGCCGCTTGATCAGCAGTTCACTCTGAGCGATACGGTGCCGTACTCGGAGCTGGTCGGCATAGATCAGCAGGCAGCCATTCAACAGGCGCTCGATGCACGGTCAGATGTGAAGGCCTTGCGGGAACAGGTGAAAGCCGCCGAATCGTCGGAGAGTTCAGCGCGCGCTGAGCGGTACCCCGCTGCCGATATTGCCGGAGACTATGGGGATATTGGGATCACGCCAGGACACTCGCACGGGACCGGGGAAGTGGCAGGACGGGTCAGCGCTCCGATTTTTGAAGAAGCCAGACTTCGCGGCGATCTGAAAGTCGCTGACGCTCAGCTGCAGCAGCGGCGGGCCCAATTAAATGACGCTGAGGCGCAGGTGCGGGCAGATGTCATCGACAGTCTGCTGGACCTGCAAGCATCAGCGAAGCTGGTTGAAGTCTCGCGTAGCAATGTCGACTTGACGACCGAAGCGTTGAAGGAAGCGCAGGATCGATACGCCGCCGGCGTGTCAGATAATCTCCCGGTTTCACAGGCGCAGACCAGCCTTGCACAAGCCAACGATCAGTATGTCGGCAGCTTGTATGAGCACAATCTGGCGAAGCTTTCGTTGGCACGCGCGTTGGGACGTGCGCGCAACAATTACAAGACATATCTGGGAGGGAAGTAATCGTGGCCGAAGAGAACGTGCAACAAAACACTGGGCAAGGCGGCAGTCAGATTGGTGCACAGACGGTGGAACCCGCTCCGAACCGCGTGCCCCACCCGGAACCGACCACCGACGAGACGCAGACGGAAACTCCCAGGCCGCAATCGCGGAAGCGCTACCTTGTTATTGGCGGCGTGCTTTTGTTGATCCTGTTCGCTGTGCTCTATTGGCTGCACTCGCGGCATTTCGAAGACACAGACGACGCGCAGGTGGATGGGCACCTGAACCTAATCAGCGCACGCGTCGCCGGTCATATAGTTCAGGTGAATGTCGAAGAAAATAAAACGGTGCAACAGGGCCAGATTCTTGCCGTGATTGATCCGCGCGACTACATCGTCGCATTGCAGGAGGCTGAAGCCGCAGTCGCCGCGGCCCAGGCGAACTACGAGGCTATAAACGTCAACGTACCGGTCACCGGCATAAACACGGTCAGCACCACCAGCTCAGCCGCAGCGGACGTGCAGGCGGCATCTGGGGCAATCGATCAAGCGAAGAAGCAATTCGATGCGGCTGAGGCACGAGTGGTTTCGGCTGCCGCGGCCGCGAAGAAAGCTCAACTGGATGTGGAACGCTACACGCCCCTGGTGCAGCGTGACGTGATCTCAAAACAGCAATACGACGCTGCCGTAGCCACGGCAGATCAGACGACGGCGCAGTTGCATGAGGCGCAAGCGAACGTCGTTGCCGCCGCCGCCGGAGTGCGCGTCGCCAACGACAGGCTCAAGCAATCGGAAGCCAGGTTACGGGACGCGCAGACTGGACCGCAGCAAGTCGCCATCCAGCGTTCAAAGGCCGACCAGGCTGCGGGTCAGCTGAAGCAGGCGCAGGCCCAAGTGGCACAGGCGAAGCTGAACCTGAGTTATACAAACGTGATTGCGCCGTACGCCGGCATCGTTAATAAGAAAAGTATCGAGCTGGGGGAAAATGTAGCCGTCGGCCAGAACATGATGACAATCATTTCGCTCGACGATGTGTGGGTGACCGCGAACTTCAAAGAAACTCAGCTGCATTACATGCAACCGGGGCAATCAGTCCGGATCCATGTGGATGCTTACAACCGTGACTATCAAGGCAGGGTTACGCAAATCGGTGGAGCGACTGGATCAAAGCTAAGTTTGTTTCCACCGGAGAACGCGACGGGGAATTACGTGAAAGTCGTACAGCGCGTTCCTGTGCGGATTGATTTTTCCGATAAGAACGAAAACAAGGACCACCTGCTGCGGCCGGGTCTTTCGGTCACGCCAAAAGTGACAGTAAGGTAGAAACCGATCCATGCATGCGCGTGTCGCATCTAAGTGTTAAGACTCAGGAAACCACCACCAGGAGAGAAGCATGAGCAGCAGCGCGTTGAAAGTCCCGCAGAAAAAGGGCGATTTGATTACCCCGAAATGGAAGCAGAAGGCAAAGGAAATTCAAAAGTTTGGCACAGTCATCAAGAGCCTGCCGATCGGCCTTGACGAAACGGTCCGTCTGCAAATGGTTGAAATGTTGAATCAAATCCTCGCAGACACCATTACGATGCGCGACCTCTATAAGAAAAGCCATTGGCAGGTAAGCGGCCCCACCTTCTACCAATTGCATCTGCTTTTTGACAAGCATTTTGAAGAGCAGTCAGGACTTGTCGACGTGCTGGCAGAACGTATTCAGACGCTTGGTGGCGTCAGTGTTGCAATGGCCGCAGACGTCGCCGAAATGACTAAGCTGGAACGACCGCCGCGCGGACGTGAAGAGGTTCCCGTGCAGATCTCGCGTTTGCTTGAGGCTCACGAGGCGGTGATCGTTGAGGCTCGGAAGGGTGCGAGGAAAGCTGCTGACGCCGGCGACGATGGCACAAATGATGCGCTGGTCAGCCAGGTGGTGCGCACCAACGAATTGCAGGTCTGGTTCCTCAGCGAGCATGTTGTAGAAATGCCACTTGTAGATGCGGAAGATTAAACAGGAACAAAACCCGGCGCGGAGTTAAGATAAGGCCGTCAGCAGATGCTGGCGGCTTTCGTCCTTTCGCTGCATCGGAATCGCGCCCGCCGTCATCTACTGAACTAGATCCAGGGTGAGCAAGATGGTCGCGGTCGATTTCTTCTTACAGTATGGCTACATAGTCTTATTTCTCTGGGTGATGGCTGAGCAACTCGGTATCCCCATCCCGAGCATTCCTCTTCTGATTGCTGCGGGCACAATCAGCGCTACCTCGGCGCAGACACACGGGCAGCACATGAGCGTCTGGTTCATGCTGCTTAGCGTCATGGCTGGCTGCGCGGTAAGCGACACGATCTGGTTTCACCTTGGCCGGCGGTTCGGACAATCCGTCATTCGTATGCTCTGCAAGCTTTCGCTAGAGACAGACACCTGCGTGCGGCGTACAGAGAACATCTTTGCCAGCCGGGGGCCAGCGGCCTTACTGATCGCGAAATTCATGCCTGGTCTGAATACCGTCGCGGCGCCGATTGCAGGGCAAGGCGGCATGCGCTATCAGCAGTTCATTTTGTGGGATATGGGCGGCGCAGCGCTGTGGTCTGGAACCTTTCTGCTCGCGGGCAGGTTTTTCGGCGACGCCCTGAAGAAGCATCCGGAACTCTGGAATTGGGCTGGAAAATTTGCAGGTGCGGTGTTCGTTGCTGCGCTCTTAGCCTTCTTTCTCTATCGACTCGCGAAGCAGCGTCGGTTCCTCACGCAGGTGCGCAATGCGCGGCTTGGTCCGGAAGAGTTGAAAGAGCTGATGGATGCCGGGAAAGATCTGTTCATTGTTGACCTGCGGCACCCGCTGGATTACCTACCTGACCCACGGACTATTCCCGGCGCAATTCGTGTGCTGCCGGACCAATTAATGAAGCGCAGCAAGGACATTCCCCGCGATAAAGACATCGTGCTTTTCTGTACATGTCCGAGCGAACAGACAAGTGGTCGTGTCGCCTTACAGATGCGTAAAGCGGGAATCTATCGCGTTCGCCCGCTGCAAGGTGGCTATGAAGGCTGGCGAGACAAAGGGTATCCCCTCGTCGACTATGTCGAACCCAAGACCCCGCTCACCGAGCACGTCGCGAGTGATGCATCCGCGGCTCAGGTTGCGGCGCAATCCTGAAGTCGCTTGATTCGCGAAGACTTCACCAGTTCTTCACCCGGGCCAAACGCGTTGTTAACCTCCTATTCACATAAGCTCGATAACTTTTGGGTTTATGGATTCTTTATAAAAAGAGCCCCGTGTGGAACCCAAACGAGCCGAGACGACTCCGCCAGAGAATTCCGAAAAACCAATCGATATCGCTTTGGCCACCGCGCGCGGAGTCCCGCTTGAGGTGCTGAATCGA
>DATMOZ010000092.1:0-5443 GCA_035567995.1 Acidobacteriaceae bacterium | reverse complement strand
TCTTTCTGCGCCTGATACACCTGGTTCTCCCGCACAAAAACAGCGCGCACCGACAGGTTAGGCTGCGCTTCCACGGTGATTGGAACGTCGAACGTCAGCGTGCGCCCGTGCGCCTGCATCACGCGTGCCGATTGCAGGCTACCGCCACTGGTCGTCACCAGCACCCACGGGTCATCGACATCGGCGACCAAACTCAGGTGCGCAACGTCGCCCGGCTTATAAATTTTCATGTCCGCGAGAATGCGCGCTGTTTGATCCTGTCGCCCGAAGTCCTGTGAATTGCCTCCTACCAGCCACAGCCACGCACTGCTCTGCACGTTTCTGTGCTCCGGTGTCTCCGCGGTCGCGCGCACCTCAATGCTGCCGCGCTGCGCGATGGGCATCTTCACGGTCGCAAAGCCGCTCGCATCCGTGGCGACATCAACATCCCCCGCCAGGTGCTCTTCACTCCATTTGCCATCCTTGTATGCGCGCCTGAAAGCCGCGAGATGAACCCGCGTCTGAACTGGCTTCTGGTCATAGTCCAAAGCCTGCACTTTGATCTCGGGCGTCTGGTCGGGTTGATACACCCAGCTCGTCGGCTCGACCTGCACACGAAAACTGCCGTAAGTCGCAAGCCCATATTTCACGCCAGACACCTCGCGCTTCGCAGCATCTACGACACGCGCTTCAATGCGATAGTCCAGGTCCTGATGATGCGGCTCATCGAAGCGCGTCTTCACCGTGATAGTCAGGCGCCCATTCGCGTCGAGAGTGTCTTCCTGCTCTTGCTCCTGTTCCCCGCTGAAGTATTGATCGTCGCTGTCAGCGCCGCCTTCCGCATCGGGTGAAGCGGCCGTCGCATCGCCACCTCCGTCGTCCGACGCGTCCCACCAATAATGCGGCGTGTGGTAGATCGCGTACTTCACCTTCGCGTTCGCGACAGGCTCGCCGAAGAAATACTTCGCTTCGATGGTCGCGTGAAAGGCCTCTCCCTGCAGCACTCGATTCTTATCAAGAGCGACCGTAACTTTGTATTCCGGCTTTTTGTACTCCTCTACATAAAAACTGCCGTCGAATCCTGAGTCCTGTGTCCCGACTGAGATCGTGTAGTAACCGAGTGCTGCGTTATCTGCCAGCGTGACGTCGCCGTTGATGCTGCCCATCTGCGACAGCACCATGTCTTTCTCAAGGATGACCTTTTCGCCCTCGGGCGATTGAATGCGGACGTGCACGCTGCGGCCTGCGGGCACGATGAGATGATCGGCCTGCTTCTCGCGCAGAATCGCTTTCCAGTGCACTGTATGTCCGGGACGGTAGACCGGGCGATCGGTGTAGATGTACTTCAGCATGCGCGCACCTGACTCGTCGCGCATTGCGTATGCCCACGGCGTCACGGCGGCGACATCAGAGCCGTGCCGGGCAAGGATGAGATAGCTGCTGTCGTCGGCACCCTCAACCGGCGCAGAATATGGGAGCTTCGCCAGCCCATCTCCGCCAGTGGCCGCCCTGGCCGCGGGCTGCTTCCTGCTCGACAACACAACATTGACCCCTGCGATCGGCGCGCCCGTCTTGCGATCTACGCAATATGCAAGCAGCTCGCCGCCTTTGGGTCGTGTGAGCATGGCCATCTGGCTGATGATCAGCACCGTGTAGGCCTTCAGGTGCCCGTCGGTGGCCTCAATCAGATACACCCCGGCTGGCAGCGGATCGATCGGCAGGTCCTGTGAGTCCGAGACGAACGTCGGCGGCAGCTGCAGTCTCCATCGCGATACCAGTTGGCGATTGTTGAGCACAGGAATCTGCGCGAACTCCGCCTCGCTGAGCACGCGGCTGCGCCGTCCCATCGCTGCCTGTTTCTCGCGCAAGGCACTGCGCGTTTCATAGCTCAATTGATCGCGAAAGAAATGGCGCACCCGCCACCACATCGCGTGCTTCCAGTCGTGAAACTTTTCGAGCCACGACTGTTCGTCGACGCGCTCTGCGCCGCCGACGGGAGTTTCTGTACTGAAGCGGTGAAGATCGGAAAGTCTCGTAAAGAACTTCTCTGCATCTTCGACGCGGTAGACACGAAACTCCAGCGTGTCCTCATTGCGGGCATAGAGATGCAACTTCGGCTTCTCATCAGGAGCATATGTGCGGGCCGTGCTCAGCGAGAAAGACCCCGGCCGCTCAGCGTATGCACACGCAGCGAAGGCAAGACAGAAGAGGACGACACAGATCGTCTTGCCCATCCTTAACCCTCTTCCCGCAAAATGTTCCAGCGATACACCCCGAGAAAATTCGCATTCGTCGCGAGTGGGCGCCAGCGCGCATCCGGATGCTGCAACATGTCGCGCAGCCGCACGTGGCGAATCTCCCCTGGCTCTTTTCCGATTGGCCCCGTGTGATACACCACCCAGTCTGCTGCATCACCGCAGACAATCATCGAGTGGTACTGGGAGCCCTGCTCAAGCTGGCGATAAAACAAAATGTCGCCGGGCTGCGCCGCGCGAATGTCGCGCGCGACGAGATGCGTATTCAACATCATCAGCGAGCGCGCATCTGCAAATTGCGCGAATGCGTCTCGATCCGCCTCACTGAAACGGCCCTCTGTCACGCGAAACAGCCCATCTCCCAATGGAGTAGCAGGATAGTGCCACTGCGCCACGGATGCGCCCGGCGAAGATGCGTTGACGCCCTGGGCAGCGAGCCATCGGCCGTCATGCTCGCGCAGGCTTTCGCGATACGCATACCGCAACAGGGCCGCGCAATCTTTGATCTCGTTCGGCACTTCGGAAGGCCGCTTCGCCGCCTGCATCTCAGCCAGCCAAGTAAACCACGCGCGGAATGCGTGCCGGTCTGACGCCGTGTGCAGCCGCAAATAGTCCGGCGTGCCGTCGCCGAAGCTATCGGCGTCGGTCGCCCGCAGCTGCAAGGTAAACCGCGCCACGTGAGCCCGCCCGGTTCGCACGTAAATCTCTTCAACTCGCGGCATCACCGCCGGCGCGATCTGCAAAGCGCCGCCGCGGAAATCGACCGAGGGATCACTCGCGCGCAACGCATCCAGCGGGACCGAGCGTGCACCTATTTTTGCGGCCATCGGAACGAGATGCGGGCGCCCATCGGCAGGCAGCGAGACCTGGGCCGGCGTAATTGACAGGCGCCGCCCCGCACGCTCGCGCAGCGCGATAGAACCAAACGCAACCACGGAAGCGCAAAGTAGAACCGCGATCGCCTGTCTGGTCGACATAAGTGGAACATTATGGCACGCACATCTCACTCATAGGAAAGACGTTTGCGCTCCGGAGGCGCGCTGCAATAAGATCCGGTAAATTTTTGCACCGAAATCAGTTCCGGCCCGTACACTCGTCGAAGCGCAAATGAAAATTAGCTTTGTCGTTCCGGCATACAACGAAGAAGCGTATCTGCCGCGCACATTGACCGCCATCCTGGCGCAGACGGCAAATGCACGCTGCGAGACAGAAGTCATCGTCGTCAACAATGCAAGCACCGACCAGACCCGCGAGGTGGCGCTCGGTTTCCCCGGCGTCAAGGTAGTCGACGAGCCCCAAAAAGGACTCACTCACGCGCGGCAGGCTGGTTTGAATGCATCGACCGGCGACATCATCGCCAATGTCGACGCCGACTCGATCCTGACCGATGGCTGGATCGAAAAAGTGCAGCGGGAATTCGAGCGCAATCCTCGCCTGGTCGGCCTGAGCGGCCCGTTTATCTATTACGATCTGACGCCGCGCCAACGTGGACTCGTCCGTCTCTACTACGTCGCCGCTTACATGGCGTACCTGATAAATCGCTACGTGTTGCGCGTCGGCTCAATGCTGCAAGGCGGAAACTTCGTGGTGCGCCGTACTGCACTCGAAAAAATCGGCGGATTCAACCTTGCGATCTCTTTCTACGGCGAAGACACAGATCTCGCGCGTCGCCTCGTCGCCGCCGGTGACGTCAAATTCACTTTTGCTCTGCCGATGTATTCCTCCGCACGACGGCTCGCGAAAGAGGGCATCGCCACGATGGCGCTGCGGTATAGCGCAAATTACGTCTCGACAACTTTTCTGAAGCGGCCTATCAATACGAAGCACATCGATATCCGTTCCTAGCTGAGTACGTTGCTCGCGACACATCCGCCGACCCGCCCACGCGCATTTATACTCGGCGTTTGAACGCAGAAACTCAAAAACCACAAGCCGCTACGCGAAAGGCTGCGGCCAGCGGCCGTGGATCCGCGGTGGCTGTCGCCACCGGTATTCTTCTCAGCCGCCTTATCGGCCTCGTTCGAGATCGTGTCTTCGCGCATTACTTTGGCAACTCCGACGCCGCAGATGCGTTCCGCGCCGCATTTCGCATTCCAAATTTCCTGCAAAACCTCTTTGGGGAGGGCGTTCTCTCCGCCTCGTTCATTCCGGTCTACGCGCGACTCAACGCTGAGGGCCGCCACGAAGAAGCATCGCGCGTCGCGAAAGCGATCTTTGCGCTGCTGTTCCTCATCACCTCGGTACTGGTGCTGGTCGGCGTGTTCGCCACGCCCTGGCTGATCGACGTCATCGCGCCTGGCTTCCATGGCGAAAAGCGTTTGCTGACGATTCGTCTGGTACGGATCCTTTTCCCCGGCGCGGCGTTGCTGGTTTTCTCGGCATGGTGCCTCGGCGTACTCAACAGCCATCGCAAATTCTTTCTCTCGTACGCCGCACCTGTTCTGTGGAACGTCGCGATTATCGCCGCATTCCTTTGGAAAGGCGCTCACCAGCCAGAAGCCCAGCTGGCCGAAACGGTGGCAATCGCTTCGGTGGTCGGCAGCGCACTGCAATTTCTCGTCCAGTTGCCCACCGTTATGCGCTATCTGTGGCCCTTCACTCCGGGCCTCGGCCTTTCCTCACCAAACGTTGCAACGGTGGTCAAGAACTTCTTCCCCGTATTCCTCAGCCGCGGCGTCGTGCAGATCAGCGCATACATCGATTCTTTGATTGCCAGCTTCCTGCCGACCGGGGCTGTCTCTGCGCTCGCCTATGCGCAAACGCTCTATTCCCTGCCAATCAGCCTTTTCGGAATGGCCATTTCTGCCGCCGAACTGCCCGCGATGTCGAGCGCGCTCGGCAGCACGGAACAGGTTGCCGCCGTTCTTCGCCAGCGCCTCGAGCGCAGTCTTGAGCGCATCGCCTTTTTTGTCATTCCATCCGCAGTCGCGTTCGTGGTTCTTGGAGACGTCGTTGTCGCCACCATTTACCGGTCTGGCCGCTTTCAGGGCGCGGACGTCATCTTTGTCTGGGGAGTACTCGCCGGCTCCGCGGTCGGCCTTCTCGCTTCCACTTCCGGCAGGCTCTACTCGTCGGCTTTTTACGCGCTGCGCGACACGCGCACGCCGCTTAACTTTGCGCTGATACGCGTCGCACTTACGCTCGTTCTTGGATATTTGTGCGCGCTGCCTCTGCCGCGTCTGCTGCATATCGATCAGCGCTGGGGCGTC
>DATMOZ010000091.1:0-5197 GCA_035567995.1 Acidobacteriaceae bacterium | reverse complement strand
CCACCACTATCTCCCTAACAGTCAGCGATTACTCTTCACGAAGCGCCTGCACGGTCCGCTGCTGAACTCGTATGAGGGCGACGTTTATATAGGAGAATTTCTCAACAACCCTTCTGAGCACCTTGCGGGGCAAAAGGACATTGAGGCCTACTGACAGAGAGAAGTCCGAGATAAGGCGCGAATATGCGACTAGGCGGAAAGGGAGTGAGCCTTTTGTAATCGCCAAATGAGATACGGCAGCACCGTGAGCGAGAGAATCACCAGGGCATAAAGCAGGCTACCCTGAGCGGAAGGCCCTAGTCCGAAGCCCATGCTGACATGTTCCACTCCGCCCGGAAAGGCTGAGCGGCTCGCGTGGACTCGGGTCGTGCAGCCGATCAATGCGATGAGGACCAAACCGATGGTGGGCCAAACTTCCCTGGATCTTTGACGCGCAGCGATGACTCCGATTCCCCAGGCGATGACAATCGGCGCGCCGAAATAGATCAACCTGCCAACGCCAAAATAGAAGATCGCGAACCCATCCAGCCCATCCAGCCGGACGAAGGGCGTATTCATTCCCGGCATAAAGACCTTCCACCCAGACCACAAAATGAAACAGGCAACGAAGTATGCCCCAGCCAGAAGGAAGATCGGGGCCACGCAGTATGTCGCCCACGGCGCCCGGAAGCACCAGGATTGGAACTGCCGCTGCTCAACCATCGCCTTGAAGAGATCATCCATCCTGCCAAGCCGGGTGAGCGCCGCAGATTCTGCATCCGCCCGGCTGCGGCCCGCGCGTTCCTCTTCCGCCCTCAGGTCGGCTAAATGATCGGTAAGTTCGGCCAGATAGCGCCGCACATGCCGTGGCGCGACGCCAGCCCGCAGCAAGCGTTCGCGAAGTTCATTGAAGGGCTTCGCCATGTTGCCCTCCCGCCAGCATCGTTTGTATTGCGGCCGCCAGATTGGTCCAAGCCTGCGACAGATCAGCCAATCGATGCGACCCGACAGGCGTCACGGAATAATAGATACGGCTCCGCCCGTTGACGGTCTTGCGCCGCGACGTTAGCGCCCCATCGCGTTCCAACCCGTGTAGCACCGGATAGACGACACCTTCACCGACTGCGATCACCGCGTCGGTGCGGCTACGGATTGCTTGAACGATCTCATAGCCATACATCTCCTCTTGCTGGAGCAGCCTGAGGATCAGGAGCTCCGGAACTCCATTCATAAAATTCGGATTGGTTTCGCGCGCTACCATCGAAGAACGTATCGTACCTCGTGGTTCGAGGTATCGCAAATTAGGACATTGCGAAAACCGTGAGTGCTTGACACGAGTGCTATCCTTTTTCAAAGGCCGCCCAACAGCGCGGTCTTTTTCATGCGCAGACTTCGGACTTGGCAAGTAGACCAAGTCCAGACTTAAAGTCTCCCGTTCGAATACTTTAGGACTTTTTGACCACCCCCATGGGGGTACATCATGGAAATCATCACCCACCGGTAATAAATGCCCGACGACCTCTTCATCAGGACGAACGCCGCAGTGGACTTCATCCGCGCAAAGACGTCGCTGGCGCCAAAAGTCGCCATCGTCCTCGGCTCCGGCCTCGGCGAAGTAGCAGCCCATATCACCGAAGCCACCGCGATCCCCTACGCCGAAATCCCAAACTTCCCGCGCTCAACGGTCGAGGGACACAGCGGCAAACTGCTCATCGGCAAGTTCGCCGCCACGCCAGTCGCTGTCATGCAAGGCCGCGTGCACGGCTACGAGGGCTACTCGCCCGCCGAAGCCACATTCCCGATGCGCGTCCTCGGCCGCATGGGCATCCATCGCATCATCATCACCAACGCCGCTGGAGGAATCAATACCAGCTTCACGCAGGGCTCGCTCGTCCTCATCCGCGACCACATCAACCTCACCGGCCTCAACCCCCTCACCGGCCCGAACGACGATCGCCTCGGACAACGCTTCTTCGATATGTCCGACGCTTATTCCTCGCGTCTCCGCGCACTCGCCCAACAACACTCTGAGAAGTTAGAAACGGGCAAGCTCAATGAAGGCGTCTACATCGCCGTCCCCGGCCCAAGCTACGAAACACCCGCAGAAATCCGCGCCTTCCGCACTCTGGGCGCAGACCTGGTAGGCATGTCGACTGTTCACGAAGTAATCGTCGCCCGGCACATGCAAATGGAAGTGCTCGGCATCTCCTGCGTCACTAACATGGCCGCCGGAGTTCTACCCGAAAAAATCAACCACCTGGAAGTAATGGAAATCGGCAAACGCGTCGAGCATCAACTCACTGCGCTGCTCAACGCAATCATGCCCGAGATAGTCCGCTAACCTACTGAACTTTTCCCGAAGGCCGAACCTTCGCTAGTTCGCCAGCACACGCAATCGCATTTTCCGCAGCAAGCTTCAGGTTGTCCGCAGCGGCCCAGATCCAGAATCGCGCCGACTGCTTTTCATCGCCGTCGAGTCGCACCTGAACCGGAATATCAGCCTGTCCGGCTGCAACCAGATTACTCGGCTGCTGATCTCCGACCATGACGTCGACATGTTCGCCGCTCAACGCCTTTTCAATCTGCTCATGAGTTGCGGACTGTTCGAGCTCGACCGCGATGGAGAAGACGTGTCCATGAAACACAGGAGCTTGCGCAACCTGCAAACTCAGGTGCGGTAAGCGATTCTGCGCCAACGCAGCGTAATGAGATCGAATGCGCTCGGTCGTCGCGCCCAGATTGGCCGTCGCTTCGTCACCGAGAACCGAAGTCAAATTGAACGCGACCTGCAATCCGAAAACAGCCTTCGGCAGACCGTGGAACGAAAGGAGATTTACCGTTTGCTGGTGCAGTTCGTCCATTCCAGCACGTCCCTGCTCAGAAGCGGGCTCCAACACAGTTGCCCAGAAGCTGCGCACCGGTAACGTCTTCTGCAAGCGGCCCATCAGCAGCGCGAGTGTCACCGCCGCCGGATGCGCAGGAACGATCGCGGTTGTCTTAAGATCGGGCGCCGGCGCATTGGCTCCGATCACATCCGAAACCCAGGGCGCCGCGACAACAACGCCGGGCTCACCGTCGAGCGCCGCAGTCAGGTCGATGATGCTGGCACCTGCGCGATGCGCATCCTGCCAATATTGCCGCGTCATCTCCTGGGTCCCGGCGAAGAAGGCATAATCGACGCGCTCGAACGCATCGGAGTCGATTCGAAGCACGACTGCAGCTTCTTCACCAACTGCTTCCAGTTGGCCGATGGTTTCTGCATCATCGAGCAGCACAAAATCAGAAGCTGCAAGCGCGGAATCGCTCAGTGCATCGACCAGTTCCTTACCGCGAAGAGAAGATGCGCCGACAATCGCAACGCGAGTATTAGTGACGGTCATCAGGAAGAATGACTCGATTCGGGATTCGACGGCAAAACCGTCGTTGCCTGATGATGGCGACGGCGCTTCCAGCTGTAAGCGGTACGCGCAACGATGCCCGAAAACATGTAGCCAAGTGCGATCAGGAGCAGCGCAACGTTAGAGAACTGCACGATCAGCGCCAGCGCAGCCCCGATCAGCACCATCAATTGAAATGGATGGCGATTTGCAAGATTGATCTCTTTACCGCTCCAGAACCGCCACGTGCTCACCATAAGAAACCCGGTCATCGCGACCAGTCCAAGCCACGCGACAGACAGCCAGAGGTTGAACAGCGGAACGCCTGAAGTGAAGTGCACGACAGCGGAAACCACACCTGCAGCGGCAGGAATCGGCATCCCGACGAAATACTTCCGTCCAGGCCGGCCCGGATTCTTCGGCTCAGGATCGTGCGAAATGTTAAACCGCGCCAGTCGGCTGGCACCGCAGATCAGAAAAACGAAAGAGACGAATGCACCAAATTCAATCAGCTTCTGCCGCAGAACAGGATCCATCCCAATTGCCGGCAAACAGCGGAAACCCCATGTGTACGCGAGTATGCTCGGCGCGACACCGAACGTGATGACGTCGGCGAGTGAGTCAAGCTCACGCCCAAAGTCGCTTGCGGTGTTTGTCATGCGCGCGATGCGTCCGTCAAGCGCGTCAAACGGAATCGCAAAACCAATCGCCAATGCCGCGCGATCAAAGTGATGCGGCTCCAAAGCTGATCCCTGCAGGCTCTGCGTGATCGCATAGTAGCCTGCGGCAATGTTGATTGAAGTAAATAGCGAAGGCAGCAAGTACATGCCGCGGCGTCGCAGCTGCCGTCTCCGCTGACGTGCGTCGCTATTCAAGCCGGGCCTTCGTTCCGCGCGGGCTGCGCAGAGAACGCCGATACTGTCGCGGGCGAAGCCAGACCGATTGCTTCTTCACTTTCAAAACGGACACGCGCCGAGCCAAACACTGCAAGCACGGATTCACCGCCCTTAACATGGTCGCCGACCCGAACTTGAACGTCACACTCTCGCGGCAGCAGCACGTCGACGCGCGAGCCAAACTTGATCATGCCAACGCGCTCTCCACGCTGCACCAGGTCGCCTTCGCGCTTGGTAAAGACAATGCGCCGCGCCAGTAGCCCCGCAATCTGCTTAAAAGTCACGTCGCAAACACTGTCCGCGACAGTCACAATATTCTGCTCATTCTCCACGGCCGACTTCGGGTCCAAGGCGTTTAGAAACTTTCCCCGCTTATAAACGACCTTGGTGACGGCGCCAGCAATGGGGGATCGATTCACGTGAACATCGAACACACTGAGAAAGATGCTCAGCCGTGGGCGCATCTGGCCGTCTTCCGTCTGAACAGTCTCGACCGCGGTGACCTTACCATCTGCAGGCGAGACGATGATTCCATCACCGGCAGGGACTGCCCGTTGAGGATCGCGGAAAAACCAGAGAAAGAATGCGGCCAGCAGCAGGGGAAGGGCGGACAACCACACTGCGCCCGGCAATGCCAGCCGAAAGGCCAACGCTATGAATCCTAAAGCTAAGGCGTACCAGATACCGTCGCGCACCATGTCAGCAGACATTATACGGGGCAGCGAAAAGCATTCGTCAGCGACTTAGCGCGGTCATCCGATCTTTCAAATATAGTTTCAGCTTCTTCAAGCGGAGCTCTTCCAACTGTTGATCCGCTGTCGGAAACGGTTTACTCGTTAGTTGTTCCAGCAACCGCGAACATTGCGCATGCCGCGCGTGCAGGTGTGCGATTTCAGATTGAGTGGATTGGAATTCAGGCGAGAGGCGTTGTGCGGTCGTTTGCAA
>DATMOZ010000090.1:0-9434 GCA_035567995.1 Acidobacteriaceae bacterium | reverse complement strand
CTGGAAGACGTGCCGATTGATGTTGCGGTGAATGAGCTGCACGCGATGGCGCTGTTTGGCGAGAAGTACGGCGAGCGGGTCCGCGTGGTGAAGATCGGCGATTTCTCGACGGAGCTTTGCGGTGGCACGCACACGGCTGCGACGGGCGAGATTGGCATGATCAAGCTGCTGGGACAGTCGAGCGTTTCTTCGGGCGTGCGGCGTGTTGAGGCGGTTACGGGCACGGGCGCGCTGCGCGAATTTCGTCGCGATTTCGAAGTGGCGCGGCTTGCGGAGCATGTGGGCGGGCGCAGTGGAGATACGACACCGGCGCAGGCGTTGCAGCAGAAATTCGCCTCGCAGGAGGAAGAACTGAAGCGCCTGCGGCGTGAGCTGGATCAGGTGCGGATGAAGCAGGCTTCGTCGAGTGTTGCGGACGCCGCCGGCAACGCGGTGGACGTGAAGGGAGTGAAGGTGCTCGCGCAACGGGTGGATTCGCTGGACCGCGCGCAGATGCGCGTTCTGGTCGATAACCTGCGGAACAAGCTGGGTTCCGGCGTCGTGGTGCTCGGCGCGGCTGGAGAAGACGGCAAGGTTTCGCTGATTGTCGGCGTGACGAAAGACCTGACCGGGCGCGTGCAGGCTGGCAAGATTGTCGGAGAGCTGGCGAAGAAGGTCGGTGGCAGCGGCGGCGGGCGGCCGGACATGGCTGAGGCTGGTGGCAAGGATGCTTCGCAGCTGGATGCGGCGTTGCAGAGCGCGGCACAGGTTGTTGGGGGATTGCTCGGGTGAGTCAGTCCCACCCTTCGCTTACGCGAAGGATGGCGCACCCGATGTCTGGAAAGCGCGAGGTCGTTCCCCTCTGCGCTCGGCGTCGCGTCATCGTAATTTAACGTCTCTCGCCGGTGAGTTTGGCGGGGCTCGTCGCCTGATCCCGGCGGTGGTCAAGCTGCACATCATGAAGGAGATGCTGGCAGCGCGGTCAACATGTGGACCTCGTCGGGTGAATGCAGCGGCGGTCACTAATGGGATTCACCGGAGATAGTGGTGCTTTTTCCCCGTTTCGGGCGACCTATACTGATGGAACTCTGGCGGGGTTCGCTCCGCGAAAAAACTATGCCTTCTTTCCCCCGCGCTTGGTGGCGCACGGTTCCGGTAGTGTGTCTTGCGGGCTCGCTCGCGATGCAGACCGCCGATGCGACCGCACGTCCGGCACACGCAACGCATGCTGCTCCGCTGTCTGAGTTCGATCAGGCGGAGCGGGACCGGCGCGCACTCGAGGCGATGCCTGAGGATCGGCGTACCAGGCAAGCCTACGAGCGCGTGCTCGATAAATACCGCGCGATTTATCACACGCATCCTGCGGCGGCACATGCAGATGCAAGCATCGCGGCAGTGGCCGAGTTGCTCGCGGCAGAGGGCCGCAGCTTCAACAATGCCAAGGCTTCGCGCGATGCGATTGCACAGTATGAATTTCTGCGGCGGGAGTATCCGGGGAGCAAATTTCGTGGGACTGCGCTGATGCGCGAGGGTGAAATTTTTGCCCAGGACCTGGACGATCGCGAGGCGGCGCGCGACACGTTTCAACGATTCTTGAAACAGTATCCGCACAGTTCCCTTGCCGGGCAGGTGCGCGAAGAGATGAATGCAGCGAGTGCTCCGCGGCAGGCGGTTGCGAAGACTCCTGTTAAGAAGCAGGCTCCTGCTCCGGTCCTGGCTACGATTCCGGCAAAGACACCGCCGCCTGTGCGGGCGAGCACGAGCAATGTGCTGGTTGTGCCTCCGCCGGACCCGGTTCCGCCGCCGGTTCCGCATGTAAGCAGAAACAGCGAGCCGGTGGCCTTAGCCATGCGGACTTCCCTGCCCGGCGCGACCGCGGACAACGCGGCGCCGAAGCCGGATGGCAAGTTGGCGCGGGTGACGGCAATCCGTCACTGGTCGACGACGGCTTACACGCGGGTGGCGATTGATCTCGAAGATGAGGTGCAGTTTGAAGCGGGACGGGTGACGGATCCTGACCGCATCTTTTTTGATCTCCATGGCACGCGGCTTGCGGCGGAGCTGAAAGGCAAGTCATTCGATGTGCAGGACGATGGATTTCTTTCGAAGATTCGCGTCGCGCAGTTCTCGAATGACATGACGCGGGTCGTGCTGAATGTCTCAAATGTGAGCGACTATTCCGCGTTTCTGCTGCCGAATCCCTATCGACTGATTATTGATGTGCATGGGAAGCCGCCGGCGAATCTGGCGAGCGCTGCGGCTCCAACGCCGACGGTGACCCCGAATACGGTGACCCCGAACGGTACGGGAAACATGCCGAAGGTGACAGCCGCAAAACCGCCAGTGGCGACGCCGTCGCTGACGGTGGCCGCTCCAGTGAAGCTGACGAAGGCGCAGCGGAACGGCACGACGACGACGCATGAGGATATGGCTCCCGCGAATACGCAGGCCAGCGTGGAGAATGTGGCCAGCCTTGGCGCACAGGCGAGCGGCGCGCAGGCTGGCGTGCGGGCGACGAAGCGGCCTACCACGGCTCCGGTAGTCGTAAAGAACGCGGATTCGCAGCAGGACGATGAGGCTGCCGCGACGACCAGTGTTCCGGCGGCGACTGCGGCCGATCGCACGAAGAGCGCGCAGGCTTCGCAGCCGCAGAATTCAGCGAGCAGCACGAAAGCGAAGGGCGACGCAGTGGCAGTAGCTCCAGCAGCGGCGGCGCCGAACCCTGACGCCACGATAGTTGGGCAAGTTGGGCAAGTTGGGCAGAATGCCCCCACGACGAAGAAGGCTAAGAAGAAGACCAGCGGCAAGCCGTCGGCTGCCACTGATCTGGACTCTGCGGGTGCGGCAGCGGGCAATGACGACGGGAACGATTTGAGTGCGATGACTCGCGTGACGGTGCCTGCCGGAACAGGGACGGCGCCGGCTTCGGCGAGCGCGGCGAATTCTGCGGTCGGCAAATCGAAGCGGCAACCACAGCCGGAGCCGACTTTGACGGGCGCACATGAGGCGGTGCCGACGGCGGCGGGTGAGCGGTCGCTGGTTCGCGCGCTGGGGTTGAAGGTCGGGCGCATTGTTGTGGACGCCGGACATGGCGGGCACGATGTGGGCACGCTGGGCGTCGACGGAATTCAGGAGAAGGACGTTGTGCTGGACGTGGCGCTGCGGCTGGGCAAGTTGCTGAAGCAGCGGCTCGGGTCGGATGTGATCTACACGCGCGACGACGACACGTTCATTCCGCTGGAGACGCGCACGGCGATCGCGAACAAGGCGCAGGCGGACCTGTTCATCTCAATCCACGCCAACTCAAGCCCTGATCCGGCGGCGCGCGGCGTCGAGGTCTACTACCTGAACTTCACCGCGTCGCCTGATGCGCTGGAAGTGGCGGCGCGCGAGAATGCGGTGTCGCAGAACTCGATTTTTCAGCTTTCCAACCTGGTAAAGCAGATCACGCTGCGCGACAAGATTGAGGAATCGCACGAGTTTGCGGCCGATGTTGACGCTTCCCTGTTCAATGGCATCACCCTCGGAAATCCTGGATTGAAGGACCGCGGCGTGAAGAAGGCCCCGTTTGTCGTGCTGATTGGCGCGAACATGCCTTCCATTCTGGCAGAGATTTCGTTTGTCACGAATGCCGACGACGCCCGGCAACTGCGCGATCCGAACTACCGCCAGCGCGTCGCTGAGTCGCTGTATCGCGGCGTTGCTAAGTACGCGAACGGACTGAGCGGTGTTCGGCTGGCGCAAAACGGGCGTAGTGGCACGAACGCGGAAGTAACGGCCCGGTAGTATTCTAAGCAGCAGATGCGTCGTCTTTCTCTGCTGCTGCTTTCCGTCGCGATGGCTTTGCCAACGCCGTCTCTTTTTGCCAAGCCGAAAACTCCTCCTGCCTCTGCGGCGGGTGAAGCGCCGTTGCTGCCCAGCGATTTTGCCGGATGGTCACGCGCCGGTGCGGCAAAACAAGGCAAGGACGCCGGAGCGATCGATGAAGCGAATTCGAAAGTGCTGCAGGAGCTTGGGCTGACCCGCTGGACCACCGCGCAGTACAAGCGCGGCGACGAGAAGCTGGACCTAAAGGCGCTTGGATTTGGCGACGCGAGCGGCAGCTACGGGGCCTTCACTTATTACACGCGGCCCGGCATGGCGCCGGAAAGCATCGGACGCCAGGGCGCGTTCGACGGGAATCACGTACTTTTCTGGAATGGCACGACGGTCGTGGATGCGCAGTTCAGCGCAATCTCCGCTATGTCTGCTGCCGAGTTGCGTGAGCTTGCAGCCGCATTGCCTCAGGCGAAGGGCAATACTGCCGTACCCCCGGGGTTGCCGCGATATCTTCCGCCGACAGACCAGGAAAAAAGTGCGGTGCGGTATGCGTTGGGCCCCGAAAGCTATACGCGCGGCGGTGGCGTTCTGCCGCCGGCTCTGATTGATTTCAGCCGCGGCGCGGAGACGGTTACGGCACAATACAGTTCGCGCGACGGCGATGGAGTAGTGACGCTGATTGAGTATCCGACGCCGCAACTGGCGATCGACCGACAGAAGGCCATCTCGGATTTCCTGAGCGCCGGAAATCAGGCGCAGCATCCCTGGCCCGACGCTCTGGTGCAGAGCAACCAGACCGCCTTGCTGGTCCGCCGAAGCGGGCCTATCGTCATCGTGACCTCTGGAAGTTTCTCGAGCGAGGAAGCGAAGAAGCTCCTGAATTCAGTGAACTATCAGGCTGACGTGGTGTGGAACAATCCGCACGGCTATTACAGCGACGAGAGCAGGACGGCGCGCCTCTTCCTCGGTATCTTCGCCCTGGTCGGATTGTTGACGGGAGCGGCGATTGTGCTCGGCGTCTTCTTCGGCGGCGGCCGGGCGATTTACCGGAAACTGCGCGGCAAACCGTTATCGAGTCTGGAAGAGAACCAGTTCATTACGTTGAATATCCCCGGGAAGTGATTCGCGTTTCCTCGACCCTCGCCGCCTCTTGAAGGGTATCCATCTTGATATCACGCGATCGATTTAGGTAAGGAAAAGAAAACGCGCGACTTGTCGGTTGATGAGTCGCAAAAGCGAAGAGACGGCGAATACTCCGGCTTGTGTGTATGGTCGAGCCGATAACCCGGAAGTTGTAGATTATCAAAGAGTTGGTACCGTTCTGAATTCGCCTTGACACACTTTGGAGCGAACCATACTATTGCGCCAGAAAGTTCTGATGGCATTGCCTCCGTCGGAGCTATTCTCCCTAAGAGAAAGCCGCCCTGTTGCCGGGCGGCTTTCTCGTTTCCGGAAATTTTTTCTCATTTGGGAATTTTTTCCGCGTCTCGTGCACGCCATAACGCGCCCTCGAGCGGATCGACCGGCTCGCGAATAAATTCGAGTGCCGGAATCTGAGCGCGCAGATAATCGATCATCGCTTCACGAACCGGAGCGACGCGAGCAAGAACGCTTCCGCTGATTGCGACCGCAGGCGGAGGTGTGTCGGGTTCAATATCGCGGAGTTTGCGCAACGCGATCAGGGCAGACACCGCGAGTTCCTGACCAGCTGAAACGAGAACGCGCATCGCGACGGCATCTCCCTCTTCAGCGCAAGCAAGAATCACCGGAGTGAGCGCGGCAAGATCAGGACCGGGGACACGGTTCGCTTCGGCCACGACGTCTTCGATACTGGTGAGATGCCAATGCGCGGCGATGCTGTCGAGCAGCGTTGAGCGTTCGCGAGCATCGAAAGCGCGAAACGCCGCGCGCAGAGCTGCCGAGCCGATCCAACCGCCGGAGCCTTCGTCGCCAAGCGCGGGACCCCATCCGCCGACGCGCACGATGGTGCCATCTGCCGCTCGCCCGGCTACATTAGAACCCGTCCCGGCGAGCACAAGCACGCCGCGTCCACCGCGAAACGCAGCGTCGAGCGCAATCTCTTCATCGCCCAAGATCGACAGCTTTCCACCGACGCGCTCGCCGAATCTGTCACGCACCCACGCGACGTAGTCGAGGATCGAGTTGCCCGCGAGTCCGATGCAGGTGCTGCTGACCTCACGAAGGTCCGCGCCGGAATCGGCGGCGATGCGTGTGAGCAGCGTGTCGAGATTCTCGCGGGCCTGCGCCTCGCCGACGCGGATCAGCTTAAGAGTGCCGGCGGAATGACGCGCCAGAGTTTTGGAATCGTCGGCGAGCAGGCAGGTCGTCGTCGTACCGCCGGCGTCCACAGCGAGATAGAGGGGCATCGCTCGCCATCATAACGCGGCGCGCGCGTGCAGCTTTAGACCAGGCCCTTATCGCCCCGTTCGCGCCGTATGCTGACGCTTCCGTTGACGGTGTGCAGGCGGATGGGCGCTCCACCTTTGCCGATATCGGCTGAAATCTGTTTGCTGTCGAAGTGACTCATCTTTAGCGGAAATTCGAAGCGCAGGGTGCCGTTGATGACACCAGCTTCAAGGTGTGCGGAGTAATTCTCCGGCAACGTGATGCTGGCGCTGCCGTTCGTGGTCTCCGCAACAACGCCAGTGCCCTGCCAGCGGTCTCCACCGACGGCGATGTTGATGCTGCCGTTGACGCTACGGCTCTGCACATCGCCAGCCACATCGCGAAGAGAGATGCCGCCGTTCTCAGAAGTCAGTTTCATTGAGCCATCGAGATTGGCCACGCTGATGCCGCCGTTGACATCGTCGAGTTTGACGGAATAATGACGCGGCACGTGGAGCCGGAAGCTGACAGCTTCGTTGTTCGGCCCAATCCAGTTATGAGGAGTGTCGGCGTGGACGCGATTCCCATCAGTGTGAATCGTCGTTTCCTGCGCGCGCTTATCGGCGTCGGCCTGTGAGTTCGCCCAGCTCTCGACGCGGGCTTCAAGCTGGATATCGGTGCGGTCTTCGCCAACCACTGCGATGCCGCCGTTGACAGTATCGACTTCGAGTTGCTGTCCGTTGGCAGTGAGTTTCGTCGTCCGCAGCTCGCAGTGGTGGAAGCGGCTGCCGTTAATATTTTGCGTGTTCCAGCCGTCGTGATCGTCGCAAGGCGCTGTTTGGAAGGTCGACTGGGCGCGGGCAGCAAGGCATAGGCCCGCGATAAACATGGCGGCGGAAAGGATCTGGAGCGCTTTGCGGGACATGATCAAAAACCCTCCTTACGAAGCTACGCAGTAGCTGCACGTCAGGTTCCAGAGACCCACCGAAAAAGTATGCAGAGAAGACGAGACTTAGCGAGTCCGACAGGGTGAAGACGTGGAGCGCAAGTGTGCGGACGCGCGAAATACTGACCGATTTCGGACAGCCGGCGATGCGCGGCGGCCCGGCAGTCCTATACTGCGGAAACACTATGGTGCTCCCCGGCGTACCACCGGCACTCAGGAACTACCAGCTGGACGGCGCATTCGACGAGATGTTTACGCCGCATGGGGAGGCGCGCGCGCATTACGCTCCGTTGCTCGAGACTTTCACCCAGCTGCCGAAGGAAGAGTTGCAGCGCCGCAAGCTGTCGGCGGAAGTGTCGTTCCTGAATCAGGGAATCACGTTTACGGTTTACGGCGAGGACGAAGGCACGGAACGGATCTTTCCGTACGATCTGCTGCCGCGCATCGTCACCAGCGCTGAGTGGGAGTTGATCGAGCGCGGGCTGACGCAGCGCATCACAGCCCTCAATTTATTTCTGCGGGACATATATAACGAAGGCAAAATTCTGTCGGATGGAATTGTGCCGCGGGAAATCGTCTTCAGCTGCCGGCATTTTCGTCGTCAGATGCGCGGACTGCAGGTTCCGCGCAACGTGTATATCGCGGTCGTCGGCACTGACCTGATTCGTATGCCGAGCGGCGAGTTTGTCGTGCTCGAAGACAATCTGCGCGTGCCCAGCGGCGTCAGCTACATGCTGACCAACCGGCGCGTGATGAAGCGAATCTTTCCGCAGATGTTTCAGCATTATGGCGTCAGGCCGATCGAGCACTACAGTCAGGCGCTGCTGGGCACGCTGCGCTCGCTGGCGCCTGAGGGGCGGCCCGAGCCCACGATCGTGCTGCTGACGCCGGGGGTTTATAACTCCGCTTATTTTGAGCACACCTATCTCGCGCGCCAGATGGGAATTGAGCTGGTCGAAGGGCGCGATCTGGTGACGCACGACAACGTCGTCTACATGAGAACGACGACGGGGCTGCGGCGTGTGGATGTGATCTACCGCAGGATCGACGACGACTTCATTGATCCGCTGGTGTTTCGCAAGGATTCGACTCTGGGCGTGGCAGGGTTATTCAATGCGTATCGCGCGGGCAACGTGACGCTGGCGAATGCGTTCGGCACAGGCGTTGCCGACGATAAGGCGCTGTATGCGTACGTGCCGCAGATCATCAAGTACTACCTGGGCGAAGACGCCATGCTGAACAACGTAGAGACATTTCTGCTGACTGACAAAATGCAGCGGCAGCATGTGCTCGAGAACATGGACAAAATGGTAGTAAAGGCAGTCGGTGAAAGCGGCGGGTATGGGATGCTGATCGGACCACATTCTTCTAAAGAACAGCAGGACGAGTTTGCGGAACGCATCAAGGCGGACCCGCGAAACTATATCGCGCAGCCGACAATTTCGCTTTCGCGCGCGCCCTGCCTGGTCGGCGATGGCATTGAGCCGCGGCATGTGGATCTGCGGCCCTACATATTGTTTGGTGACAAGGTGACGATTGTGCCGGGCGGGTTGACGCGTGTGGCGTTGCGGCGCGGGTCGCTGGTGGTGAACTCGTCGCAAGGCGGCGGCAGCAAAGATACCTGGGTGTTGAACAACTGAGAGAGGCAACGAAGCGCTATGCTTTCGCGGGTTGCAACGAGCCTTTACTGGATGAGCCGCTATCTTGAGCGTGCGGAACACACCGTGCGCCTGCTCGACGTGAATCTGAACCTGATGCTTGACGAGGGGGAAAATACAAACGGGCGGCGGTGGACGCGCGTGTTGCATGCGTTGGGGAATCCAAAGGGGCTTGATTGGGAAGGCGATGCCTATGGGCTGGCGCGCGCGCTAATGTTCGACGAAGACAATGCGGCGTCGATTATTTGCTGCATTTCGTCGGCGCGTGACAATGCCCGGCAGGTGCGTGAGCAGATCTCAAGCGAACAATGGCAGCGGCTGAACAGTCTGTATCACGAGCTTACACAGCAGGCGCAGGATATGGCGCAGGATGTGCAGCTTTCTGATTTTCTGCAGGCGGCGATGGAAGGCGTGCACTTGTTTCAAGGTGTGACCGACTCGACGATGGGCCACGGAGAGGGCTGGCATTTCATCCAGCTCGGACGGTATCTCGAGCGCGCTTCAGCAACGGCCAGACTGTTGAATGTGTATCCCGCGGAGTTCTGGCAGCATGGGGAGCGCACGCGCGCTTCAACGGATTACCTGGAGTGGATCGGTCTGCTGCGCAGTTGTACAGCGTTTGAAGCGTACTGCCGCGTGTACACGGCCGATGTTTCGCCGGACCGGATACTGGAGTTTCTGCTGCT
>DATMOZ010000089.1:0-17980 GCA_035567995.1 Acidobacteriaceae bacterium | reverse complement strand
ATCCTTGACACCGCCGATACACTGAATTCAGACGAAGGCCCGGCGACTCGCCGGGCCTTTTCAGTTAAGTCCTTTCGAATCAAATATGGCTCTTGCAAGTCCTTTGTTTTCAAATATGGAGGCCGTTTTGCTGTATAGGGGAGGGGTACCCTGTCAGTCGACCGTAACTTGCTCGAAGCCGAGCCCCCGCAACAGCGAGGCGACCGTGTTGCGGGCGTTTTGCGTGGCCGTCTGCAGAATCCCGCCCGCAAGCGCTGACTGTCGCAATTGTTTCTCTGCATTCTCGCGCACTTCTGATTCGAGATTTGGGTCCACCGGAACGAGCAGGCCTGTCTCGCGTGAAAAGACGCGTGTGTTCGCATTGTCGAGACGGGTTGAGAATATCTGCGCAGGCGGCAGATGCACGTCGATGCTGCGTCCGGTGATATGAACGTCGGCGGCTTTCAACTGCACCAGATCGACGCCCGCAATGGCCTCGCCATGAACGACCAGCAGCAGACGATCTCCGGTAAGAAAGCTGGGAAGCACCCGGTTGTCGCGTGCGCCCTCAACCACGTTGTCCATGGAGTAAGAAACTGTTTCAAGCCGGTTCAGGCGCTGGACCTTTTCGACCACCGTCGGCAGCGGCGTAATGGTCAGCGTGCGTCCTGTGACGAACGCAGCCATTTGGTTCCAGATGCCAGTACTCGCAGTGTGTGAGAACACAGCAAAAGTGACAGCCCCGAGCGCCACGCCGAGCAACAAGACTAGGGCCGCGGACAAGGGCCGTGACGAGCGACGCGATTTGGTCGTTGGCCCGTTCACCGTTTTTGTCGTCGCCTCAGTCACAGCTTCTCAGTGCTATTGCGGTAGTGCCGTTCCTTCCCTCGCGGATGCCGCTTCGGTGTCATGTTGGCCCTGGCGGTTCTTGTAACTCGCCGCGATGAAGTCCCGGAAGATGGGGTGTGGTTCCAGCGGCTTTGACTTGAATTCAGGATGGAACTGGCACCCGAGGAAGAACGGATGATCAGGCAGCTCGACGATCTCCACGTAGGTCGCGTCAGGCGTGGTACCGGTGATGCGCATCCCGGCGCCGGTCAGCACCGCTTCGTACTCGCGATTAAACTCGTAGCGGTGACGGTGACGTTCGCTGATCTCTGTCTCGCCGTACGCTTTGGCCGCGAGAGAACCTGGCTCAAGGACGCAAGGCCACGCGCCCAGGCGCATCGTGCCGCCCATCTCTTCGACTCCTGTAAGCTCGCGCAGTTTGTAAATCACGCGATGCGGAGTTGCCGGGTCGAACTCGCTTGAGTTTGCCGTCTCGAGACCGCAGACATTGCGCGCATATTCAATGCACGCCGTCTGCATGCCGAGGCAGATGCCGAAATAAGGAACCTTATTTTCGCGAGCATACTGAATCGCGTTGAGCATGCCTTCGATGCCGCGTTTGCCAAAACCCCCCGGCACGAGGATCCCATCAAATCCTTCCAACTGGGCGGCGTAGTCCGAAACCTCAAGTCCCTCAGCCTCGAGCCAGGTCACACGTAGCTTGAGGTTGTGCGCCAGGGCACCGTGGGTCAAAGCCTCTTTGAGCGATTTGTAGCTATCTTCATATTCAACATATTTGCCTACAATTCCAATCGAAACTTCATCTTTTGGTTTATAGGCGCGTTCAACGACATTCCGCCATTTCTCAAGATTCGGCTCGCTGGCCTGCAGACCGAGATACTTCAGTACAAGAGCATCAACACCCTCTTGCGCGAAGACGAGAGGAACCTCGTAGATCGAGCCCACGTCTTTCGCGGTTACGACAGCCTGCTCTTCGACATTGCAGAACATCGCGATCTTGGACTTCATCTCGCGTGATAGAAAACGGTCCGTTCGACACAGCAGAATGTCAGGCTGGATTCCGATGGACAGCATCTCTTTGACCGTGTGTTGCGTCGGCTTGGTCTTTAACTCCTGCGCCGCCGCGATCCACGGAACCAGTGTGACGTGAACAAAGACAGTGTTTTCGCGGCCAAGTTCCTGGCGCATCTGGCGGATCGCTTCGAGAAAGGGCAACGACTCGATATCGCCGACTGTGCCGCCGATCTCGACGATTACGACATCGGTGTCGGCTGCCACCTTGCGCATCGCATTCTTAATTTCGTTGGTGACGTGCGGAATGACCTGAACTGTCTTACCGAGGTAATCACCGCGCCGCTCTTTGGTGATGATCTGCTCGTAGATACGGCCAGTCGTCAGATTGTTGTCGCGAGACAGCTTGGCGTGCGTGAACCGTTCATAGTGCCCCAGATCAAGGTCGGTTTCCGCGCCGTCGTCGGTGACGAACACCTCGCCGTGTTGAAACGGCGACATCGTGCCTGGGTCTACGTTCAGGTATGGGTCAAACTTCATCAGATTGACACGAATTCCGCGGCTCTCAAGCAGAGTTCCGATCGAAGCCGCTGCAAGACCCTTACCCAGGCTGGACACAACTCCGCCTGTCACAAAGACATACTTTGCCGACATCTTCGCGTCACCTTAGTTGAATTGTTTTGTTGATCGTGCGGGGTGTGCACAATCAAGTATCGCAGAGTTTGCCGGAGCGGTGAAGAGGAAAATCGGTATTAGCCTTATTCGAGGCGTCCGCGACGGATTCGCGGCAGAATAGTCTAAGGGGCAGTGATATGAGGAATATGAGCAACCGGTGCGGGGTTCTAAGTCTGGTGCTGATGTTTGGGCTCAGTGCGGCAGCGCAGGATTCTTCGCCTAAACCCACGCTACCAAAGCCGTCGACCGATGCACAGTCCACCCAAACCGCTCCTCAGCTAAAATTCCAGCGCCTCATACTCAAAGACGGCACCTATCAACTCGTGTCGAAATATCAGCGAATCGGCGACCGTGTCCGTTATACCAGCGCCGAGCGGGGCGACGCGATTGAGGAAGTGCCCGCTGCCCTCGTGGATTTCGCAGCGACAGAGAAATGGGCGAAGGAACACGTGCCCGGTGCTCCACGCAATCCAGGCCTCGACGAAGCGGCTAAGGTAGACGCGGAGGAGGCAGCCGAACGCGCAGCAGAGGCAGCGCGGCAGCCGGAAGTGGAGCCCGGGCTGAAGCTGCCCGACAATGACGGCGTGTGGGGTCTCGACGTCTATCGCGGCACCCCCGAGTTGTTCGAAGTTCTACAGAACGCCGGCGCTGTCAATTCAAATCGCGCGCACAACATCTTGAAGGCGTCGATCAACCCGCTCGGCGGATCCAAGCAGACCATATTGCTCGAGGGAGCGCGGGCGAAGGTAAATTTCCACGTCAACGAGCCGGCCCTCTATATCGCACTCAATGTGGCCGACGACAAATCTCGCGAAAGCGATCCCGGCGCCTTCAAAGTAGAGACCCAGGGCGGGGAAGCAAAGCCGCCGAAAAACGGCTCGCCGGCCAGCCGCTATGTCATCGTTCGGGTCGAAGAGAAAAAGACAACGCGGCTCGTGGCTGCATTCAAAGTGAGCATGCTTGGTCAGGTTTCGCAGCAGGAAGACATCGTCGACGCCACGACTGCGGTGCTGCCCGGCGGACACTGGATGAAGGTCACTCCAAAACGACCGCTTGAAATTGGGCAATATGCACTGGTCGAAATCGTCTCGCCGAAGGTCGTAAATCTCGACGTGTGGGATTTTGGAGTCGATCCGCAAGCCAAGGAGAACGCCGGCTCCCTCACCCCCAGCGCTGCCCAGCAGAAACGGAAGCCCGTCTTACGCTGACAGCACGTCGTTGCGTGTCGACTGCTTGACGGCATACATCGCCTTGTCTGAGGACCGGATCATCTCGTGCATGTCGGCGCCATCATCGGGGAAGGTGGCTACTCCCAGGCTGGCTTTGATCGACAGCGACAGACCGTCAGCGATGCCGTAGCGGGCGCGCCGTATGGTCTGCAGCAAGGTCCGCGACAGGTGCATCGCTTCCTGTTTGGTGGTCGCGGGATAGAGCATGACGAATTCATCGCCACCGTAGCGAAACGCCTTATCGCCGGTGCGCAGCGACTTCTTGATGGTGTCCGCCACTTCCGCGAGCAATGCGCTGCCCACCAGATGCCCGTACGTGTCGTTCACCGTCTTGAAATGGTCAATGTCCAGAAAAACCAGACTGACGCACTCGTTCGCCTCGCGCGAGCGATTCACCTCAGCCTCAAGCGTGCGATAGAGATGTCGCGCGTTGTATAGACCCGTGTACTCATCCGTGATCGTCAGCTCATGAATGCGCGCGACGGCGCGTGCATTGTCGATGGCGATGGCCGCGTAGTCGCAGATGGCATACAACAGCACGATGGCATCGTCGCCCAGATCCTGCGCGCCGGTGTTGATCAACTGCATGACGCCTAGCGTGCGTTCGCGCGAGCGGAGAGGGATCGCGATAATCGAGCGCGGGCGCGTTCCGTGATCGCGTACATACTGGGCATAGCGTTCGTCACCGTCTGATTCCGCGATGATCAAGACGCGGTCTACATCGGCGACCCAGCCTGCCACTCCAGTCCCCAACGGAATGCGAATGTCGCGCATGCGCTCAGAATCGGCGCCGCCAGCGATCGCATAAAACAAGTCGCCGCGTTTCTCATCGATCATCATCAGCGACCACTGCTCCGGCTGGTAGAGCTGTGCTGTTTCGTGCATGATCGTGCCCAGCACCGAGTCCAGATCAAGCGTCGAAACGATGGCTCGCGCCACATCGTGGAACACACGCAGGGGGTCGATGGCAAGCCGGCCGCGCGTAGATTTGCGAAGTTTGGAAAATGGGGGCAAGGGAGAACTTTAGCGTAATTCAGACACGGTGCACATCAAAAGATGCAGAATTGAGTACGTTATCTTTCCAAAAATAAGGGTAACCAGACCGAATTATCCCCCGATGTGCACCATGCTGCGCGAGGGCTTCAAAAAACCCGGCTCGCCGATGTGGTGACGCGCCTCTTTGTGCTCTACCGTTCGCACGATGAAGTCACGCGCATCCTCTGCGCTGCCATCGCGGGCGAGCACGCCGTACAGATCATGGTCCGACTGGGAAAAAAGGCAGGTGCGGATCTTGCCGTCGGAAGTCAGCCGAATGCGGCTGCAATGACCGCAAAACGGCTGTGAAACGGGAGCGATGATGCCGATTTCGCCTACACCGTCGGCAAATGTGTAGCGTCGTGCGGTTTCGCTGACGGTGTTCGCCTCCAGCGTCCGCACCGGCATAAATTCATTGAGGCGGGTCACGATTTCACGCAGCGGAACAACGACGTCTGGCGACCAGACACGACCCTCTTCCAGAGGCATGAATTCAATGAAACGCACGATTACGCCTTCGTCGCGGGAGAATTTGGCGAACTCAACAATCTGATCGTCGTTAAAGCCGCGCAGCAGTACGCAGTTGACCTTGACCGGCTCAAGGCCAGCACGTTTCGCGGCGCGCACGCCGGCGAGCACCTTGCCATAGCTGCCCGGCACCCGCGTGATGCGCGCAAAAGTCGTGGGATCGACCGCATCCATTGAAACGGTTACTCGGTCCAGTCCGGCTTCGCGCAGCGGTTGCGCGAGTTTGGCCAGCAGATGCCCGTTCGTCGTCAAAGCAATGTCGAGCGGGTCGCCGTCCAGCGTGCGCATAGCGCGTAGCTCGTGGATGAGCGTAAGGATGTCTTTGCGCAACAGCGGTTCCCCGCCCGTCAACCGCACCTTTTCGATGCCAAGCCCGACGAACTCCCGGATCATGCGCAGGTAGTCTGCGATCGAAAGCTCCGCATACTGCGCGCCGGATTCACCGGTGCGGCAGTAGACGCATTTGTAGTTGCAACGATCAGTGATGGAAACGCGCAGGTCGGTGATAGCCCGGCCATGCTTGTCGCGCAGGCGCGCGACGACAGAATCTGGCGCGTCCGGGTGCATGATCTCCGGGATGGGCGCTGCAATGGCCATCTTTCCTTAGTGTATTAGATGCCGCAAAGAACGTTCGGACACTGCTCGAGGAGGACACAAACCTGAACCTGGAATTTCACCAGTCCAAAACGTCGGCAGCCGCGCGCTAGTTACTGAATTCAGTACACCCGCGCCTCAGGCTTTTCCCGATCAGGCCACACACCACAGCGACAAAGAACGCGAGCGCGCAGTAATACACCATCGGCTTCCACGGCCATGGCGAAAGCACTAAATCCTGCCCGGCCCACACCGTCAGCAGCACAGAGACGATGAGAAACTGGCCGGCGATTGTCTGCAAAACGAGCCCGATGTGGCGGCGTCTGTCCAGCTCCTCCACCTGGTCTGGTGTCAGGTTGCGTTCTTCAATCGGCAGCAGCATGTTGGCCATCAGTCGTTCTCCTGTTCCTCCCAGATTGTAGCGAAGATGATGGAAGTGTTCCAAGGCCCCTTTCTACGCGTCGTCTTCGACGTCACGAGGCAGTCCCTCCGCGATGAACGCGACCGACTGCAGGCCCTGTACCTCAAAACGTTTGCGGCACCGAATGTTCTTGCACGCCAGCATGTCGTCCCGACGCAGCATGTAACTCTGCGCCTTGGCAAACTTCGCGCGGTCGCGCTCGTCGGCATTTCGTGGCAACTGGTCTTTCTTTCGGCGGACCAACCAGTTGATCTCATAGGTGTCTGCCATGCGGCAGTTGGGGCAGGTCAGGGTGTGGTTTCGCGTTTCAGCGCGTTCGTTGTAAAAATCTTTTTCATCCATAGTTGCTTTTCCGTTACCGCTCAATCTGGCAGTATTGCATACTCAGCGTCATCATGGTTGCCAAACCCAGGAAGAGGAAAGACACGTTTTCAGCGACCAAAGCGGTCAAGGCAAACGCGCGCGAGCGCGTCGGATCGCCGCCGCCCACCGTACCGCTCGATCCCGAGCAGAAGCGCCGCAAGCGCGAGAAAAAACACAAAAAGACGTTAAGCAAATTGCTCACAGGAGATTACGATGCCACTGGATAAAACAATGGTGACAACAGCGCTCGAACTGCCCGGATACCGTATCGTCCGCAACCTGGGAATCGTGCGCGGAATCATCGTGCGGTCGCGCAATATTTTCGGAACGATTGGCGCGAGCCTCCAGACGATCATCGGCGGAGACATCACGCTCTTCACGCAGCTATGCGAGAAGACGCGCAACGATGCGTTCGATTTGATGATGCAGCACGCCGCTGAACACGGTGCGAACGCAATCATCGCAGCCCGTTATGACGCGAACGAGGTGATGCAGAGCGTGACCGAAGTCCTGGCCTACGGCACAGCCGTCTGGGTGGAGAAAATTTAATGGCTCGCGTTACGGGTATCGGCGGAGTATTTCTGCGTGCGCGCGATCCTAAGTCGCTAACCGAATGGTACGCAACGCATCTCGGAATCAAGCCGACGGCGTACGGCGTTAGCTTCATCTGGAGCGAGTGTGCAGAACCAGAGGGGGCAGGGAAGGGAATGACCGCATGGTCGCTCTTTCCGGTCGACACAAAATATTTTGGACCGGGCACACAGCAGATGATGGTCAACTATCGTGTCGACGACCTCGACGCGCTGCTGGATCAACTGCGCGCAGCAGACGTGGAAATCGACCCAAAGCGCGAAGACTATGACTACGGACGCTTCGCCTGGATCGTCGATCCAGAAGGGAATCGGGTCGAGCTATGGCAGCCACTTTCGGGCTAGTGCCGCGTCTCGCCCGCGCCCTTCGCCTCTGCCGCCTCATCCCCTGCACTAAGCCGGCGATGGAAGAAGTCAAAGACCACGTCGTACAGCCGGTGTGCAAGCTCCGGATCATAGCGCGGGCCCTCGTCGCGCATAAAAGCGTGCGCTCCGTTTACCTCATGCCAGCTGAACTTCGCGTCCACTTCGTCGAGCCGAGCGTGCACCTTCATACGCCCTTCAAGCGGAATGTGCGGGTCTTGCCGGCCCCAGATCATTATCAGTTCCCCGTGAATATGTTTCGCGCGCTCCAGCGAATCATCGTTCGTGCCTTTTCCCAGACTGCCCTTGTGAATGTCGGTCGCGTAGAAGCAGACCGTACCGCGCACATCGGGATTCATCGCGGCGCGAAACGCAAGATGACCGCCAATGCAGATTCCCATCGCACCCAGCTTGCCGGTACAGTCGGGGCGCGACGCTAGATGATCGAGCACAGCGCGCGAGTCGGCGTCGTAGCTGGCCAGTTCTTTCTCTGTCTTCAACAAATTGCCGCGGTCTGAGCCGGCCTGGTCGTATGCAAGAACAGTGCCGGCGGGCTCGAACTCGTGGTAGATCTCCGGTATCGCGACGATGTAGCCGTGTCCCGCCAGCATTACTGCGGTCCGGCGAATCGGCGGAGTCACTTGAAAGATCTCCGAAAAGAAAACAACAGCCGGATACTTGCCGGGCGCCGCCGGGCGCACGATGTGTGTGCGCATCTCGCCATAGCTGGTTGAGAGTTCTACGTGTTCATTGTCGATGACGATCATAGGGCGGCTCCGTGAAACAGCGAAAAGAACAGAATGAGTAACACAGTAAGAGAGAAGACCACGTACATGCGGTCACCTTCAAGGGCGAAGGCTATTACAGAAAAGAGGACACGCGCGACCGGAGTAGCAATCAGCACCAGAATTCCAGTTTGAATAATTGCTTCGCTGTTTCCCAGCCAGACGGAATGCAGAATGCTGCGTAAATTCCTGAACGGCGCGTCGGCGCTGTGGAATACATGGTATTGCGGCAGGTCTGCATGCTCCTGATGCAGATACATCAAGCCGCCGATCAACACGACAGCTGCGGACAACATCACTCCAGCCCGCAGCAGAGTGGCGATGATCCGCTCGATGCGTTTGTCGTCCATGCTGACATGTGCTGTGCTCATAGCTTCCCAGTCAAACCCTTGTAAATCATCTCCGCGCCCATCACCACAATCACCGCGCCGAAGACAATCCGCAGGACGTTAGTGTTCGCGCGAACCAGCACGCGCGCCCCGGCCATCGAGCCAACCAGTACCCCGAGCACGACTGGCATGGCGAGCGCAGGCTCGACGTATCCACGATGCAGATAGACCCCGGCGCTGGCGGCGGCGGTCACACCGATCATAAAGTTGCTGGTTGTCGTTGAAACCTTAAACGGGATCTTCATCACCTGGTCCATCGCGAGCACCTTGACTGCGCCCGAACCGATGCCGAGCAGGCCCGAGAGAGTTCCGGCACCGAACATCAGCGCGAATCCAGCGGGGACATTCCGCACGTTGTACGGCTTTGGGCCGTTTGGACCGGGATAGCTGCCGTTCAGTTTGAGCTTGGTTGCTAGCGGGTCTGGCGCGGTCGCCGCACCGTCCCCCCCTTTGCGCCGCAGCGAAAGATACGCGGAATAGAGCAACATGAATCCGAACACAGTGCCGATGGCAGCCGTCGAAACACGTGTGGCGATCACCGCGCCTGCAAGAGCGCCGATAGTCGTGGCGATTTCCAGAAACATGCCGATGCGAATGTTTGAGAAGCCTTCGCGCACAAACGCTGCTGCCGCTCCCGAAGAAGTCGCGATGACAGACACCAGCGATGCCCCGATGGCGTATCGAATGTCGACGTGAAAAACAAGCGCCAGAAGGGGGACAAGCACTACCCCGCCGCCAAGGCCGGTCAGCGCGCCCAGAAATCCGGCGACGAAGGAGCCGAGCGCGATAAGCGCAGTGAATTCGAGAGTGTTCATCCGGCGTGCCTACATCGTAGATGTCGACGCAGATGCACGCCAGAATAATTGGAGCACCGGGCCGGATTTGAACCGGCGAATAACGGTTTTGCAGACCGCCGCGTTAGCCACTTCGCCACCGGTGCTTATCGTGAACCCCTCCACATCCTAAGCGCAGCGAAGGATCTTGACCTTCGCTGCGAAATGAAAATGACTACTTCTTCGCCGGCTCCAAAGTCATCCTCGTCAGATACCAGCTATTCACATCCAAGCCTGAAGTGCTATCGGCGACGCGCTTCGCAGCATCAGCCTGGGTGGCCGGTGCAGGCAGGATGACCTGCTCGCCTGGCTGCCAGTTCGCTGGAACTGAGACGCCATTCGCATCCACCGTCTGCAGCGCCTGAAACACGCGAATCAGCTCATCGACATTGCGGCCAAGCTGCATCGGGTAGTAGATAATCGCGCGAATCGCCTGCTTCGGATCGATGATGAATACAGCGCGTACGGTCGCTGTATCTGACGCTGCTTCATGCACGAGGCCGTAGAGTTGTGCGACTTTCTGATCCAGATCGGCGATGACCGGAAACTTGATCTCAACATTGGCGTTCTTCTCGATATCGCGTACCCATGCGATGTGTGAATAAATGGAATCCACCGAGACGCCTACTAACTGGACATTCAGTTTTTCAAAATCGTCGTTGCGTTTTGCGAACTCGATAAACTCCGTCGAACATACTGGCGTGAAATCCGCGGGGTGCGAGAACAGCAACACCCATTTCCCCTTTTGCGTGTAGTCAGAGAGCTGGATCACGCCATGCGTGCTCTTCGCTTGAAAATCCGGAGCCAATTCCAGAATGCGGGGAATGCGGGACTCAGTTGCTGCGCTCATTCACTTTTCCTGTACTCGAGGTCAACATAGAAAAACCCACCGATGCAGAGCTTCTGCGGGTGGGTTGGTTCAGAGGCTTTTTTCGTTCCTGCTAGATTTAGCTCTCTTTTAACGCGCCTGCAGTATGCCGCTGCGACAGCAGCACCAGAGACAGGTTGGGTGCGAGTTGAGGGTAAAGCCTTTCATGCCTAAACTCGAAGCTAGACCTGCGAGGAAACTATGTCAACCGCCCGCAAGACGCACACCCCTCCCAAAAAGCGAGCCGTCAAAATCATCGAAGAACCGCACTCCGTCGAGTGGGCGCAGATGGATGTTTTCGCAGAACACCGGCTTGAAGGCAACATGCTCGCGGTGTTTCCCGATGGAACTGACCTGACGCCAGTGGAGATGCAGGCGCTCTCGCGCGAGACCAATTTATCCGAGACGACGTTCATTCTGCCGCGCAGCGCGGCCGTAGAAAACAAGCAAGGTGTGGCCGTGCGAATCTTCACCACGCTCGAAGAGCTGCCCTTCGCCGGACATCCCGCGTTGGGCACTGCAAGCTGGCTGTGGCTGCATCATGAGCGACTGCGAGACGCCGAAGAGATTGTTCTCGATCTGCAGATCGGAAAAATTCCCGTACGCTTCACCAAGCCCAAAGCGAATGAACTGGGCGTTTTTGCCGAGATGCAGCAGCGCGATCCTGAATTCATTCAGGTCCTGCATGATCCTGATGGCATCGCATCCGCACTCGGCATAGACGCGTCTGAACTGGCGAAAGAAGTTCCAATCGCCACCGTGTCAACAGGCATGCCGTTCTGCATCGTGACGCTGAAGTCGGTCGAAACGCTCAGTCGTCTCCGTGTCCCGCTCGATCGGGCAGAGCGCTATCTGCGCTGGCACGCTTCGAAGTTCTTTTACGTGATCGCCCCCCTCGACAAGACTACCGGTGCGAACTGGCGCGCACGCATGCAGTTCTATGGCGGCGAGGACCCTGCGACAGGCTCCGCTGCAGGCTGCTGCATCGCCTTTCTCGTGAAATATGGCCTTGCGAAGTCGGAGGAGCGCATCGTGATCGAGCAGGGAGTCGAGATCCAGCGGCGCAGTCGTATCGTTGCGTCCGCCGAAAAGACGAAATCCGGCGAGGTGAGAAAAGTGCGTGTTGGCGGCCGCACAATTCCGGTTGCAAACGGACGCTTTTTCCTGCCGTGATTCACACTCTTTCAACAGGCCGCATTGCGTGAAGCGAAGCAGGGGCGCAGGTGCGGAGTCTGTCTGTGGAATCTTCACATTAAATGGTTAAAGGCTTCGCTTAAGATTCGCTGTTTACACGTCGAAGAACCCTTCGTACTGTTAGCGAGCGATTCCGAAAGGAACTCCGCAAGCTTTCGCCTTTTACAACAATTCAAGCTGGAGCAGAGCGTGCTTTGCATGCGCGTCTCGTCCGTTTTTCGTTAGCTGCTGCAACGGCCTGCGCATCCGTGCGTTGGTAACAACAGCGCTGAGGAACCGCGTCCGAGAAGCCACGGCAACCATGCAGACACGAACTGCTCTCCGTGACCCGGTTCCGGCCTGGTAACGCGGTCCTGTGTTGCGTCTCAAGGCGCAAAACACAGCCGCCCAGACTATGCCTGTTTTAGGAGCCGGGTCGCGGCCCAACAACGAACCAGTTGCGCTCCAGCCAAAACGGGCTGCGCGCGACGCCGCGGTGGTGTGCATGTCGATCCGGACAAGAGATCCGGCGGCGCACGCGACAGAAAGATTCAAGTAGCTGCCAGAATGCGTCCAAGAAAAACGATTCTTTGTGTTGATGATAATGAGCAAGCCCTCTCCGTCAGAAAGTTCATGCTTGAAACCCGCGGATACCGCGTATTCACTGCGTTAAATGCCGAAGAAGCGCTAGAACGCTTCAAGCTGGGCGGAGTAGATCTGGTGCTGAGCGACCTGATCATGCCGCAGATGGACGGCAACGAACTCGTCCGCCAGATGAAAGAAATCTCTCCCGATGTGCCTACGGTCATCATCAGCGGCAGCGTGAAAAACTATGAGCGTGCCAGCCGTGCCGATGCATTTCTGCCGAAAGGGCAGTGCTCCGCGCAGGAGATGCTCGAACGCATTCGCCTGTTGCTGGTCCGCAAGCGTGGCCCGAAAAAGCAGGTGCAGCCGGCGCCGCAGCCGCACACGTCCGGCGCCAATGCAATCGCGTCTGTAGCGGCTGTCGGATTCTGACCGCGTAGAATTGACAGTGTGACTGAAACCGCCCCCATCATCACCGCTCGCGACCTTGGCAAGACATACCGCTCTGGCAAACTCGATGTCTCCGCCCTCAGGAATGTCTCGTTCAGCGTTGCTCCTGGTGAATTTGTTTCGATCGTCGGGCCCTCGGGCAGCGGTAAGTCCACGCTGTTTTATCTGCTCGGCGGTCTGACGCGGGCTACAACAGGCAGCGTCATGATCGATGGCGTTGATTTCGCAACACTCGGCGACGCCGAGCGCACGCGATTGCGCAGACAGAAAATCGGTTTCGTGTTCCAGCGTTTCAACCTGCTGCCGACACTAACGGCGCTCGGCAACATTGAAATCGCGCATGACATTTCAGACCGGGGCGGCGAGCTTGACCGCAAGTTTCTCGCCGAGCTTTCCGATCTCCTCGGCATCCGTGGCCGACTCGATCATCGTCCCAACGAACTCTCCGGCGGCGAGCAGCAGCGCGTCGCTCTCGCACGCGCGCTCATCACTCGCCCGGCGATTGTTCTTGCCGACGAACCGACCGGCAACCTCGACTCCAAAAACTCTGAAATCGTCCTCCAGATGCTACGGCGTTCGAATCAGGAGCTGAAGCAGACCATCCTGATGATTACGCACAACCCCGAAGCGGCAACGGTCGGCGATCGCATCCTGCACATGCGCGACGGCGAGATGATCGACGACGAGACACTGCTGCAAGCGCCCCTTCTCGCTGCCAGCGGAAGGCCATCTGTTCGTTGACCCGCGCGGTTTGAACCGATATACTTTCAAAAGTTTGAGCGGGAGTAGCTCAGTGGTAGAGTGCTACCTTGCCAAGGTAGATGTCGCGGGTTCGACCCCCGTCTCCCGCTCCAAATTGCTGCTTTTAAAGCGCTGAAAAGCAGCCCCGTCAAGCGCCACTCATTCGTTCCTGCCGGGCGCGGTACCCAAGTGGTAAGGGAGAGGTCTGCAAAACCTTTATGCGTCGGTTCGATCCCGACCCGCGCCTCCAAAATATCTCCAGGCTGCTTTTGGATTCAATAGCTTAGGTGGGAATTCGGTTCGCTCTCGTTCGTCCTTAATTGGTTGAATTAGGAGCAAATTGACTTAAAAAGCGGACAAAATACGGACAGAAGATTTCGCCCTCAATTAACCGCGCTGCTGGTGGCCTGCAACTGTTGTCATTGGCGCCCATGAGCGCCTCCTCAAATTGGCGCATCGCTTTCTGTTTATGCTCCGTAGTTGGATGTACATATTTCAGGACCATGCGCAGTGAACTGTGGCAGCGGTTTTTCTGCCTCCGTTGCACAGCCTCGTCGCTCGCCGCCGCAGCATTCAGCGCAGATGAGCCGCGCTCTGGCAATGCCCCTACGTTTTTGCCGCAAGGCGAGCAAGTGTATTTCGTTTTGCTGGCCTTCTTCGCTTCAAGGGTCGGTCGACCTAAACTCGCGGACAGTGCGGCATCAACAATGGTTGTCCTCTTATCATTCACCTCGTCCGAATCCGAAGGCTCAGAATCATGAAAAAGTTCATTAATCTCCCGGAAAACGTTGTGGAGGAAATGCTGCAGGGACTGTCTGTCTTGAACCCCGGCTCGGTTCGTTTGTTGGGGCACAAAGTTATGCTTCGCACAGACTCAGAACAAATCCGTGATCATCAGGTTGCGGTGATCTCTGGTGGAGGCAGCGGCCATGAACCAGCGCATGCAAGCTATGTTGGCGCTGGCATGCTGAGTGCCGCGGTGGCTGGAGAAGTCTTTACCTCGCCAAGCAGCGACTCCATCTTTGCCGCCATCAAGGCGGTATCGGGGAAGCCTGGTGCACTGCTAGTGGTGAAGAACTACACCGGCGACCGGCTGAACTTTGGTCTGGCAGCGGAAATGGCGCGTGCCGAAGGTATCCCCGTCGAAATGGTGATTGTGGATGACGATGTTGCGCTCAAAGGAACCGAGCAAGCTACGGGCGCACGGGGCCTTGCAGGCACTGTTTTCATTCACAAACTGGTGGGAGCTGCCGCATCTGAAGGTAAGAGCCTTTCGGAAATTGCAGCAATGGGTAGAGCGGCGGTTCAAGCACTGGCGACAATGGGTGTTTCGTTTTCGGCTGGAACTTCGCCTGCGGTGGGAAAACCCAGTTTTGAACTCGGGGAAGACGAGATGGAACTAGGGCTCGGTATTCATGGAGAACCCGGCGTAAAGCGGACGCAACTGCAGAGTGCGGACAAGCTAACCGAGACCTTACTGACAGAGATTCTGAAGCACGGAAAATTCGGCGACGAAAAGCGTCTGTCAGTGATGGTGAATAATCTTGGAGCTACCACAGAAATGGAACTTGCGATTGTGGCCCGACACTCAGCGCCTTTTCTTGAAAGCAAGGGATTCACCGTGGACCGAATCTACGCCGGAACCTTCCTCTCATCATTAGATATGGCAGGAATCTCGATCTCTGTTCTCGGTATAAGCGACGAGTGGCTGCGCTGGCTCGATGCAGCAACCACGGCTCCTGCATGGCCCAATGTACGGCGAGGACGTCCAGGAAAACCAGAAGCCCAGATCGCGACGGAAGTCCGAGTGGAATTGAGCACTCCGATCGGCAAGGGTGCGCAAACGGAGACGGGCGGAAAAACGAAGCGAGCCATCGAGGCAGCTTGCAAAGCGCTCATCGACGCGGAAGATGAACTCACAGAAATGGACCGCGTCACAGGTGATGGCGACCTGGGCATCAGTATGAAACACGCAGCCGAGGCCGTGCGAGCTGCCGTAGGTTCGTATCCCTTGGACAATGTCGCCGCTACTCTGAAAGCCCTCGGTCGTTCTCTTCAGCGTGAGATGGGCGGATCATCGGGACCACTGTATGGCGTGCTTTTTCTGCGTTGTGGCAATGTTTTGGAGAACTCCGAGAGAACCGGTCTGGACCAATGGGCAGCGGCGCTCGATCAGGGCTGCCGCGCCATTAGCGAATTAGGTGGAGCAAAGCCCGGCGATCGGACTATGTTGGATGCCCTTGATCCATTCGTAGAGTCTTTGAAAGTAGTTGCCGGAAAATGGTCGCGCGAGGTACTTCTCACTGCAGTCGAAGCTGCGGAACGTGGGGCGGAAGCGACTGCCCAGATGAAACCACATCTCGGGCGATCGAGTTATCTTGGAGACCGTGTGCTCGGTCATCCAGATCCAGGCGCAAAAGCTGTCGCCGTCTGGCTTCGCGCTGCAGTCGAAGCGCTTTTCGCGCTATAACCGGCAGGTCGCTCACTTGAGCTGCTCCTCGCGATGCTCGGGACAAGCCAGAAGCTCAACAGGACACGCGCTATGATCTCCGTCTTCCATGGAAACTTGGTGTCTGAGGCAAGTACACTCCGACGCTTCAGTGTCCCTCACATGCGGACGTATGGCGTTTCCCCGTGCGCTCCCAGTAATGACCGGCAAAATCGCAAAAGTGTTGGTGACTCATCGTTCTCCCTTAGCCGATCACGATTCTGCCTGCAACCTAGCTATCAAAGCACGTTTGATTGGCTGACAAAAGCACAGGAAGTCCTCTACGAAATCCTGGACGACCCGCCCATTCTCGAGGTAAACCGGGTTCTTCCGGAGTGCACGAGGAGGGATCGAATAGTAATACAAGTCTGTCTGTTGGGGCTCGCGAAACTACAGGGCCTACTATCCAAACTGGGAAATACAGGGTATTCAACCGAGCTTTGCAGAGTGGATCGCCATGGCCAATCGTGATTGAGCGCGTCGTCGCGGCATCCTGAGGATCGCTGGCAATCCACCAGCGCCTGCCCTTGATGCTCAACCCCTTAAGCACGTCTCGTGGAATTTTCAGGTTTACTAAGAACCCGAGCTCTACTTTGTCGAAGTTTTCATTCATCACTAGTCCTCGCTGTGAAGGCCAGATTAGAGGCGGCTGAGCAGTAGCGATGCGAAGATGCCAACGGTCACTCTCATCAGGGTAAGTCGAATGCCATGGGAGACAACCAGGGTAGAAATCCTAACTCTCGTCGCTCCAAGTACCGAATGGCGGCTAACTCTTCACCCCCCGTTCCGCGCGGGTTTGCCCACGCGCGGCTTTCTTGTGATGATGCTTAACGTGAGGACGAATTGTAGCTTGCACTCGCCGTTCTGCTCCCGTGGGATCGTCAACATAATCCGGGTCGAACATGGCGATCACTGCCGTGGCGCGACTGGTATAGCGCCTGGCCCACTGACTTTCGATAAGCGTGCGCTGCACCGTTTTCCAGTGCTCAACCTCTGTTTCAATACCGTCGTCGGGTTGCGCTGAATCGCGGTATCTGGTGTCATCGTTAATGGCGCTGAGAAACTGAACAAACTCCTCAAGATTCACACCCATCTGAAACACCAGTTCGCTTAATGCCATCTGCTGCGATGCTGTTAGCTGGTCGAAATCGCGGCAATAAGCTCTCGCATTGTGGATCGCCTGTATAGCAGAGATACGCAGAAGCCTCGTGGCCTCTTCTTCGGTCAGCTCCGGCGACAGCATGTGCGTCTTCATCTTTTTGCGATAGCTTTTCTTCTTCCATGCCTTCAGATCAAGGTCGAACTGGTCGAGTATCGTCTGCAAGCGCTCGATATCAAGTCCTGCAGCCCGCCAGAGTTGCGCCGAGGAAGGCTCAATGAAGGGATTGGGATTGAGAGGGTCGCGCTGGATGTGCTCAGTCGTCATGACATCAAGACTGAATCCCGCGCCAATGAGCGGTCGGCTTGTTTTAGGGTCCGGATAGGCCGCTAGCACCCAGCCTTCATGTCGGCTGTCCCGAAGGATCTTCATCAAGTTGTCTAGATTGAACTTGATGTCGGAATCCTTGAAGCCAAACAGTGACTGGAGCGCCGGTACGAGAAGAGATGGGTCCGGATTCTCTGGACACAGACTCGTCCGCGTACGGGGATCGGCTGGCGATTGTAAAGATTCCACTTGAGGTGATTGTTCTCGAGTTCCAGACGGCAGAGTTTGCCCCGCCGCTTTTCGCCCGCCAGCTGCCATGGCCAGTACAAGCGTCGCAGCCAAAATGCGTTGTTTTGTGACCGTCATCTTTTCCGGGGTTGGTTGACTCAAGCGGCTCTATGGGCATGCACAATAATTGAAGATCGCTACGTTAGAAACAGAGTAGCGCGTTCGGCAAAGCGAGACCGGACATTCGGCCTACCATCACGTCGCTTCCAGCCGAAATAACGCTTCACATTAGAAAGCGCGGTTCAGTGAGCAGATGCAATACCTATTTCGCTCGCCATAGAATGCGTGTGTCCACCCGACGCGAAGTGAACTATGGC
>DATMOZ010000088.1:0-4053 GCA_035567995.1 Acidobacteriaceae bacterium | reverse complement strand
AGATTCCGCTGCCGATGATGGTGCCGACGACGATGGCGATCGCGTGCGAGAGGTTGAGCACACGAGGCAGGTCAGGTTTGACGGCTTCGCTGGTGGTTGGCAAGTGCTGTCAGCTTAACGCCAGACTTTTACATCGTTCCAGTTTTGTTGGTAAGCCTTTTTGCGACCGCGCGCGATGTAGATGTTGATGTGTTCATATGGGATTGAGTAGATGTTCTCGAGGTGTGCGGCGATTTCTGCCGAGGAGAAGACCTCGCGCACCTGGTCGAGCGTGGCCTCGCTCGCGATCACCATCACGTCGCCGGTGTAGCCGTGTGGTCCCCAGAACCAGTAGGTCTGATGGCCGCTGATGGCGTTGGGGATTCCGTATTGGCGGGCAAGGACATCGACGGCTCCGGCTTCGCCGTAATTACCGCAGAAGATTCCTGCGCGGGCGCGGTCCTGGGCGGGCAGAGAGTTGTAGGCGGCGGCGATGGCATCGGCCATCTGCTGCCAGCCGATCATGTCGGCATAGAACTGCGGCAGCAGGCCCGGTTTGTCTTCTTCAGGCTCAGTCGTGCGCAGATGCGTGACCCGCATGTAGGTAACGAACCGCGGGGGCGAGAGGACGGGAACGCTCATGGGGAAAAAGAAAATAGTCGTCATCACGATGAGCGAGGCGAGGATGAGCCCGGTGATCTTCTTTTCGGGTGATGCTGCCGGTGTCCATTCCCATGCGCAGCCGCCTGCGGCGAAGAGCACCGGATAGATGGGTGAGAGGTAGTAGTCCTTGCCGTGCAGCGCCATCATCAGGACAAGAAGGATGAGGTAGGTGAGTCCGATAAATCGATAATCTCTGGCCCGCTTGCTGACGAGGAGCCAGACGAGGCCTGTTCCCCAGAGAAAGATGTTGAGTGGGTTGAGAAATGCGAACTGTGCGAAGAGAAACTCCGGCGGCGAGAGCTTCACGTCTTTGCCGCTGTGCGCCACGTTAAGCAGCCACTGCAGAGTCGGGAAGTGGTAGTGAATCTGCCAGAGCAGATTGGGCAGACCCAGCAGAGCGATTATGGCGACGGAAACGGCCACCCAGCGTGAGAGCAGGATCCTGCGCTGGGGCGAGAGCGCGATGCCGACCAGAAGAGCGATAAGGAAGAAAATTTCAGAGTGCTTGTTCTCAAGGCCGAGGCCGGCGCTCACGCCGAAGACTGTCCACCAGAGCGCGGGGTCGGCTCCTTGAATGATGCGGATGACGGCGAGGACACACAGCATCCAGAAGACGGGCTCGAAGGAGTTCATCGAGAGAAACGCGTCGATTCCCAGATAGATAGCGGCGCAAAGGACGCCGAGCATGGCGAGTGCCTGGGCGACTCTGCGGCCGCCGAGGGCCCATGTCAGCATGCCGGTGAGAAAGACTTTGGCCGCGCCGGCCAGCCCGGCGAAGATGCGGAGAAGCGCGAGGTTGCCATGGCCAAAGAGTCCGTCGGCCAGACGTGCCTGCAGCGCCACCATCGGCGGTTGATCGACATATCCGAACTGGAGATGGCGGCCGCAAACGATGTAGTAGAGTTCGTCGCGGAAGATTCCGTAACCGGCGTGCTGTGCGGCGATGTTGCCGGCTATCTGGACGAGCAGTTTGATCGCGGCAAAGAAAAGAGAGAGGCGAACGGCGTCGCGGAGAGAAGTTCGGGCGTCGTGGGTTGGCATCCGCAGACAGGATACGCGATAGGTCCTGGGGATACGGATGGATATTGGTGGAGTTACGTTACTGCGGAGAAGATTCTGGCTGAGGGGGAGCTACTTCGGCGGCATGGAAGTAGGTGTGAATCGCCGTTGCCGTCGTGGGCGAGACGACGGAGCCGAGGGCTTCAAGGCCGGCTTCACGGATTCCGCGGAGGCTGCCGAAGTGTTCGATGAGGCGCATGCGCGTGCGGGCTCCGACCCCCGGAATGGCGAGGAGTTCGGAGTCGCGGTCACGCATTTCGCGGCGTTTGCGGTGATAGGTGACCGCGAAGCGGTGCGATTCATCACGGATGCGCTGGATGAGATGAAGCACGGGAGAGCGCCGGTCGAGGACGACGGGTTCGTTTTCAGCGCCGAAGACGTAAATGATTTCTTCACGCTTGGCGATGGAGGCGACGGGCTGCAGGGTGAGGCCGAGTTCGTTGAGGGCGGCGGCGGCGGAGTGAAGCTGGCCGAGGCCACCGTCGATGAGGACGAGTGACGGCATGGGTTTGTTCTCCTCCTGCAGGCGCTTGTAGCGGCGGAGAATTACCTCGTGCATCGCGGCGAAGTCATCTATGCCATCAACGGTGCGGATTTTGAATTTGCGGTAGTCGGATTTTCGCATCGCGCCATCCTGCCAGACGACCATTGATGCAACGGTCTCCGCGCCCTGCGTGTGGGAGATGTCAAAACACTCGATGCGATGGGGAATGTCTTCGAGGGTGAGGGCGTCGCGCAGCGCTTCCTGGATGGTGCGTGTGTCGGGTTGAAGAGTGCGGAAGCGCTGGTCGTAGGACTGCTTCGCGTTCTGTCCGGCGAGATCGACCAGCGAGCGCTTTTCGCCGCGTTGCGGAACGGCGATTTCGACGCGATGGCCGGAGCGCTCCTGAAGCAGGGTACAGAGTGCTTCGCGATCGGCAAAGTCGACGGGCGTGTAGATGTTGCGCGGGACGTATTGTTGGTCGATGTATATCTGTTTGAGCAGGGCGGAGAAGAACGCGCTGGCGGAGAAGGTGGCGGCCTCAGGGGCTAAAGCCCCTTCTTTTTCGCGCACTGAATTGCGCGGGCTGATGGCGGCGCCTGCCTCTGGGTCAATGACATCGGGTTCGTCGTCGGGCGCAGCTACGTCCCATTGAGGTAGGTCCTCCCAGAAGAATTCTCTGCGATCGACGATCTTGCCGCCTCGCATGTGGAAGAGATTCACAGCGATCATTTCTTTTTCGAAGTGATAGCCGAAGACGTCTGCGTCGTCGTTTTCCGCGGAGGCGATGCGTTGTTTTTCCTGCAACTGGCTGACGGTGATGAGCAGGTCGCGATATTTCGCGGCCAACTCAAACTGTTCTCCGAGAGCTGCTTCTTCCATGCGCCGGGTGAGAGATTTCTCGAGCTCGGTTTCGCGGCCTTCGAGAAACAACTGTACGTCGCGGACGGACTCGCGATACGCGTCGGGAGTCGTGAGTCCCTCGACACATGGTCCCGAGCAGCGCTGAATGTAGTACTGGAGACAGGGACGTGGGTGATAGCGCGACAAATCCACCTTGCAGCTTGGGATGAGGAAAGTGCGATGTATCAAGTCGACGATGCGATACGCGAGATTGCCGGGGAAGTAGGGGCCGTAATAAGCGCTGCCGTCTTTGCGCAGCCTTCGCGTGACGAAGACCTTTGGATAGCGGTCGGCGAGGGTGAGCTTAACGTACGGATAGGTCTTGTCGTCGCGCAGCAGCACGTTGAAGCGGGGTTTGCGCTGCTTGATCAGATTGTTCTCTAGAGCGAGCGCCTCGTGCTCGTTGTCGACCAGGATATAGTCAACATCGACTGCCTCGCGCATGAGCGAGCCGGTCTTTGCATTCGCCTGTGAGGCTTCGAGAAGGTAGGAGCGGACACGCGAGCGGAGACTCTTCGCCTTGCCAACGTAGATGACTTCGCCATCGGCATTTTTGTAGAGGTACACGCCGGGCCTGGCCGGTATGGTGCGAATTTTCTGGTGAAGATCCACTGCGCTATATCAAGTGTACGAAGCGGAATTGAGTGCTACAAAATGCGCGGGTTAGCGCGCAACTCAGTACAAGTGACGGGTTGATAGTTGAGAATCGCGTAAAGATTACATTGTGATTTGGCGCACTGAAGTGCACACGACCATAAATGGTTAAGGATGAGTGGTTTAGGCGCGGCGAAGCTTACGCAAGTTTGGATTGCGAATTGCAGGGATCCTTATGTAGGAAAGTGTGTCTCTAGCCCAAGAAATGGAGTATTGCATTCATGACACCCACAAGGTATGCCGCGGTAGCGCTTTCAAGTGCCACACTGCTTTTGTTCCTCACAGGTTGCGCCTCAAAAAACTACGTACGCAGC
>DATMOZ010000087.1:0-2538 GCA_035567995.1 Acidobacteriaceae bacterium | reverse complement strand
TCGCTCGATGATGCGATTACGCTTGCGCTCGTGGATAATTTTGACATCGCGATTGCGCGCTACACCCTAGATATCGCGGACACGGATATTCTTCGTGCGAAATCGGGACAGGGCGGTTTGCTTGGCGTGCCAACTGGCCTCGTAACCGGCACGCAAGGCGGTACAGGCGCCACTCTGACTGTTGGTGGTGGTCCAGGTGGCCCAGGGGGCACGACTACCGGAGCGGGTGGTGCGGGCACCGGAACCGGGGGCCTGGTGCTTTCGACAAATGGTGCTGGTCCAACGCCTGAGGTGCTGGATCCGAGCGTCACCGGAACTGTTCAGTATGAGCAGAACACAATTCCGCAAACTACCACTTTCATTACCAACACGAACACCGAGCAGATCAACACCGGCACTTACGATTTCGCTTATAACCAGGGATTTCTGACGGGGACGGCGCTATCGGTCGGCTTCAATAACTCTCGTCAAACAACGAACAGTCCGCGCAATACGTTTAACCCGACCCTGAACTCGAGCTTCAAAGCACAGGTTACTCAGCATCTGTTGCAAGGATTTGGCCCCGGCGTCAATGGCCGCTTCATCGTGCAGGCGAAAAACAATCGCCGTATCGCCGACTCCTCATTTCGGCAGCAGGTGATCTTCACCATCATCCAGATCGAGGACATCTATTGGGGACTGGTGAGCGCGTATGAGGACGAACAGGCGAAGGAGAGAGCGCTTGTGCAGTCTCGACAATTGGCGGCCGACAATCGCAAGCAATTGCAGATCGGCACGCTAGCCCCGCTCGACGTCGTCAATGCCGACAGTCAGGTTGCGACGGACCAGCAGGCACTGATCCAGTCGCAGTCGAACCTGAACTATCAGCAGTTGCTGATGAAGCAAGCTATCGCCCGCACCCTGCATGACCCGGAGTTGGGCACTGCGGCGGTGATTCCAACCGATCGTGTTTCACTGGCGCCGACAGCTGAAGAGAGCCAGACCGCGGAACAGTTGGTGCAGCAGGCTTTTGCGAACCGTCCAGAAGTTGAACAAGGCGTGCTGATCCTCAAGAACGACGAGATCAACCTGAAAGCAGTGAGGAACGAGTTGCTGCCAACGGTCGACGCGTACGCCTTCTACGGCGGAGCGGGGCTGGGAGGTAAGGTGAATCCGGCCATTTTCTGCCAGCCCGGCCAGAATCCCGCTACGAACTTTTGCACCCCGGTCGGCAGTGTCAGTTCCAGCGGCTACAGTGACGTATTCACCAATACGTTCAACGGAAGCAGCCCGGACAAGGGCGTCGGCGTAAATATCAACATTCCGCTTCGAAACCGCTTTGCACAATCGCAGCAGGCGCGTGCGGTGATCGAATATCGGCAGGCGCAGCTGCGCTTGCAGCAGATCTACGTCACCATCCGCATCCAGGTAGAGAATGCAATATTCGCCCTGACCAATGATCGCGCGCTTTTTCAGGCTGCAACGGCCGCCCGCGAGTACGCTGCGCAGGAACTGGAAGCAGAGCAGAAAAAGTATCGCTTCGGCGCATCCACTACTGCGCTTGTGCTGCAGCAGGAGCGCAACCTTGCCGCGGCGGACTCCACGCTGATTTCGGCGGCAGCGGCGTATGCCCGTGACCGCGCCGCTTTGTCGCAGATTCTTGCGGATACGCTGACCAAGTACGGCATCAGCCTTGAACAAGCGGCTACGGGCAACATGAGTCAGCCAGCGGTCATTCCGGGCCTCGAGCCGCCGAAGCCGTTCGCGCCGCCTGCGCCGCTTGAACCGGGCAAGATTCCGCCTGCGCCGCCCGGAGCGCCCCCGGCATCGCCGGCGGCGCAAAGTCTGTCGCCGTCTGTCACAACGACACAGCCGGCCCCGTCGCAGCCTCCGCAGCCGCAGCAACCGCCACCTACGCCACCTGGCACAACATATCCGCAGTAAACGGAAGGCCCGGCGAATCAGCCGGGCTTTTCTTCTCTTGCTCTAGCGCTCGCAGACGCGGTCCAGAAAATCGAAAAACTCGGGAAAGCTAATCGCCGCGTGTTCTGCGCCGTGGATCAGCGTCTCAGAGGTCGCACGCAGCGCCGCGATGGAGAAGGCCATGGCGATGCGGTGGTCGCCACCGGAATCGATTTCTGCACCGTGCAGCTGCTGGCTTCCGGGAACATCGAGTCCGTCGTCGTACTCCGTTACCTGTGCGCCCATCGCGCGGAGGTTCGTGGCGACGAGTGCGATGCGATCTGATTCCTTGATGCGCAGTTCGCGTGCGTCCCGGATGCGAACGCCTTCACGCGTGTACGGAGCGATGGCGGCGAGAACCGGTAGCTCATCAATCAATTGAGCCGCAAGCGCACCAGAAATCGTTGCGCCGCCGAGGCCGCGCGCGGGAGCAGCGATCTGGATTGTTCCCACCAATTCTCCGTGTGATTCACTCAGGTCAAGGACGCGAGTTTTTGCGCCCAGTAGTGCCAGCACATCTAGCAGTGCCGCGCGTGTGGGGTTCATGCCCACACCATCGAACACCAACGAGGACTCCGGGAAAAGCGATGCTGCGCA
>DATMOZ010000086.1:0-21192 GCA_035567995.1 Acidobacteriaceae bacterium | reverse complement strand
GTCAGCTCGGTACTCGAGGCGTTTCAGTCCGAGCACGACCGCTACTTCAGCAAAGTCGAGAGAGAGGTGGTGCGGCTCTCGCTCGCCATCGCGGCGCGGATTCTACATCGCGAGAGCCAGATGGATTCATTGTTGCTGCGTGGCGCAGTGCATGCGGCGCTTGGACGCTTGACGGAGAAGTCCGGCGTTGTCTTGAAGGTGTCTGCCCAGGACATTGCTGGATGGCAATCGCACTTTGAGCAACATCCGGAAGTGTCCGTCGCAGATGTAGTGGCAGACACTCGACTGGCACCAGGGGAGTGCACGCTGGAGACCAGGGTGGGCACGATTGAGCTTGGTGTACAGGCGCAACTGGAAGAGATTGAGCGCGGCTTTTTCGATCTGCTCGACTGCCGGCCAGCAGCGGGCGGTAGCGTCGGAGTCGAGCAGGCGTGAGGATGCCAAACGCGGATAAGACGCAGGGCGCGGGCGGTTGGGAGATGCTGGGACGATACGCTCGTGAGCTAGCGAGCCGTCCGGCGTGGCGGTGGCATGGCCGGGTTGTCGAAGCGGTGGGACAGGTCGTGAAATCAGAAGGCCCATTCTGCACGCTAGGCGAGTGCTGCGAAATTCTGGACGACAGCGGACAAAGACATGCAGGAGAAGTGATCGGCTTCCGCGGCAACCAGGTGCTAACGATGCCGATCGATCGCATTGGCGCAATTCATTATGGCAATGCTGTGGCTGCGCTCGGCACGCGTCCGCAGATTGGTGTGGGTCAGGCACTGCGGGGACGTGTGCTGAATGCGATGGGCAAGGCAATCGACGGCTTTCCTGCTCCACGCGTTACGGAGAGCTGGGCACTCGATAGACCTGTGCTGAGTGCAATGGACCGGCTACCGATCGAGGAGCCGATCGGTACCGGGGTGCGCGCGATCGATGGCTTGCTGACGACGGGATGCGGCCAGCGGGTCGGCATCTTCGGTGGCTCCGGTGTGGGGAAGAGCACATTGATCGGGGTCATGACGCGCAACACGTCCGCTGATGTCACTGTAGTAGGGCTGATCGGAGAGCGCGGCCGCGAGGTGCGGGAGTTCCTCGAAGATTCGCTGGGCGAGCGTGGCCGCGAGAAATCGGTCGTCGTCGTCTCTACTTCGGATGAGTCGCCATTGCTGCGTATTCGTGCCGCCCTGGCTGCGACTGCGATCGCCGAATATTACGCAGAGCAGGGAAGCAACGTTCTGCTCGTGATCGATTCGCTGACGCGCTATGCGATGGCCGAGCGCGAAATCGGTCTCGCGGCAGGGGAGCCGCCAACGGCGAAAGGATATACGCCCTCTGTTTTTGCAAAACTTGCGCGTCTGGTGGAGCGCGCCGGGCGCACCCAGAAGGGTTCGGTCACTGCGTTCTACACCGTACTGATGGAGGGCGATGATCAGCAGGACCCCATTGTGGACGCGGCGCGATCGCTGCTGGACGGGCACATCATTTTGAGTCGCGCGCTTGCGTCCGAGGGCCGGTATCCTCCCATCGCAGTGCTCGATTCGGTAAGCCGATTGATGACGGCTGTGGCCAGCGCGGAGCATCGCCGCAGTGCCTCGCAGATGCGACGCTTGCTTGCGGCACATTCGCAGTCGGAAGATTTGGTTCGCATTGGAGCATATCGCTCAGGCAGCGATCCTGAACTCGATCTCGCACTGCGTGTTATGCCGAAGGTGCGCGGGTTTCTCGAGCAGGGCAGCGAGGAAGTGGTCCCGTTCGCTGAGTGCGTTGCTGCGCTGCAGAAGCTGCCGCTCGGAGGCATAGAGTGAGTCAGCCACTCTTCAAGCTGGAGCGCTTGTTGCGGGTTCGCCGGCTCGAGGAGTCGGCAGCCAAACTCGTGGTCGATGGCGATGTAGCGCGGCACCGAGCGTGCGCAGCGCAGGTGGAAACATCGCTGCGGATGGCACGAGACGCAGCGGCGGTGCGGAACAGTCGCCTGGGACAGAAAGCCCTCGATGCCGCGGAGTGGCGGGAATCAGAAGCCGAAGCGGAATGGCTGCGCTCGATCGCAACGATCGAGGCACAACGGCTGATCGAGCTCGAGAGAGCAGTGGCGGAGAGCCGGCAAAACTATCTCGCACGGCGAATGCAGAAAAAGCAGGCAGAAACGCTGCGCGACCAGGCGCTTGCGATGAGACGCGTGGAGCAGCAACGCCGGCACGGAGCGATGCTCGATGATCTGCATCGGATGCGTCAAAGAAGAGGAGCCGGGGAGTCGTTTGGCGGCGAGGCTGAGACAGCTTCTTAGACACAGGGCTTCACCTGCGAGAAGAGCGGCTGGTTCTCCTAAGACACTCCTAATCTTGTAGAGCATCAATCTGGCACGGCAAGTGCAATCTCTCCCGCAGCGAGGAAAATATGCCGGCTACGATTCCCATGCTGCAACTTCAGAGCGCAGGCCCGCCAGCGGGCTCGTTGACAGCTCAAGGCCGGGTCGGTGATGCCAGTTCTCAGGCGGGGCTGCCTGATTTTCCGACGTTATTTCTTGGGCAGTCTGGGAATCTGGGGCAGTCGGCAGAGAAAGCTGCGACTACGGCGGTCGAGATGCCGGGAACAGGATTCGATCTATCCCCGGAGACGCATGTTCCCGTAAACGGTAGCAATGGGAAGAGCACAATCGCAGACGCACTAAACAAACTGAACGAGATGAAATCGCCCGGGGCGCAACTCGCAGTAGAAGTCCCCGTGCAGATCGCCGGCTCTCCGGCACAGGTACCGGTGGAAAGCCAGAACTCAGTTGCAGCATCGCAAGGGGTTGCAAAGGCCGTCCACGCGTCACCAGGCAAGTCGGAAAAAACGCCGAAAGACGCGCAGTCAGCGGGAGAAGCGGTCCTGCTTTCGCACGCGACCGACATGGTGGTCGCAGTCGTGAACCTGCCGCTGCTTTCGAGTGTAGTTCGCTCTAATGACGTAGTTGGCTCTGGTCAGACGACGGGCGCACTGCCTGCGGGCGCAAAGACAATCGAGATGGGCGGCGACACGATTCTTTCCTCCCTTTCCTCCCTCGGACACGCAGCAACTCCAGCGGACCTCACCGCGCATTCGTTGCCAATGGAGCCGCCGGGAGATGCACAGACACACATCGCCTCGCAAGCGCGCCAGCCAGCACGCGCTCCCGCGGTCGATTCTGCTGTGCCTGATGGCCAAGAGAGTCTGTCCGCAAATTTTGCGGAGGCGCTGAATCGTCCGGCAGAAAATGAGACCACTCGTGGGCAGAGCCAGGCCACCGTCAGTGGTGGCGCAGTTACCGAAGGGGAGACCAGCTCCCCGCGGAGTGCACCGCCGACAATGGCGTCCGACATGCGGCAGTCGGCCGATGTTGGCGCGGTCAACTTGAGTAATAGCGCCGCCGTCGTGAATGCGTCCGATGCCGTGCATTCGAGTTCATTCACAGCCGCGCATGAGAGTGCGGTAAAGGAATCCAAAGACGGAAAAGATCCCTTATCAGCGCCAGCAGTGATCCGCGCCGCTGACGTACACGCCGCACCCGGGGGAGTTCCCGCCGCGAAGCTTGGAGACTATTCCGTCGCTTCGGTCGCAGGGGCGCAGGCAGGTCAAGGCCCAGTAACCGCGATCAATACCGGTCGTGCGGCGACCGCACAGGATGCGCCGAGTCATACCAATCCGCACATGCTGCTAGACGAGAACCCTCTCGCTTCGTCGGCCTCCTGGCATATTTCCGCCAATCGGCTCGAGGCGGGAGTCGCGCTGCACGGAAAGGAATGGATTACGGTCGAAGCGAGTCGCCAAGGCGGCGTAATCAAGGCTGCTTTGAGCGCAGGCGCATCGAGCGAGCATCGTGCGCTGGAGACGATGTTGTCGGGGCTGAGCGCGCACCTCGAAGAGCGGCAGGTGCGTGTAGCGTCTCTCGCCATGCTTGCGAAACCGGGCCAACCATCGGGAAGCATGGCTGGTACTGACAGCAACGGCGACGGCACTGGCGCACCGCCGAACCGTCAACCGACTCGCGAAACTCGAGCGACGCAGCACGACAACGAAACCACCCGAGCCTCTGCCACAGAAGACGCGCTCGACAACATACCCAAGCAGGACGGGCAAGTCGCAGTCACCGGCCGGCACAGGATCAGCTACCAAGCGTGATGGCTGAAACCAACACCAGGAGTTGCAAGGAGGAGCAATGGACATCGGCGCATTAACCAGTTCAATGAACGTGATCGGACAACAAGTGCATCACCACCAGGCGAAGACGTGGCAGGCAACCAGCCAGCCAGGAGTTGCGGCCGCAGCCACATCGGGAACCGCTGGCGGGGACGCGGCCGCAGCAGCCGGAGGAATCAGCACAAATGATTTCCTGACGCTGCTGGTGAGTGAGTTGAAGAATCAGGATCCGACTGCGCAGACCGACCCGAATGCGTATATCGATCAGCTCGTTCAGGTGAATAGCCTGCAGCAGCTGATTTCAATCAACCAGGAACTGGGCAGCACCTTGAACGGCGCTTCATCACCGACGGCACAAATTGCCGCGATCGGTGGGGCACAGCACGCATCGACTCAGACTTCACGTGTGGAGTAGAGAGTCGAATTGCGTTATGTCGGCGGCTTTCTCAAGAAGAGATGAGGGAGTTGCGAGCAGGTAAACCGATTCACCAACATGGCGGGCGTCGGCCTAACGGACGCATATTTCGGAGGCACCATGCCATCGTTTTCCATTCCTTTGTCCGGGTTGAACGCAGACTCGACAGCACTGAATACCATCGCCAATAACCTTTCCAATATGAATACGACGGCGTTCAAGTCGCAGACGACGACGTTCGCCGATCTGTTCTATCAGCAGCTAGGTGCCAGCGGGTCGGGCAATCCACTGCTGGCCGGCCTGGGTGTACGAGTGAATTCGACCGAGACAAACTTCACGCGCGGCTCGATCAATACAGATGGCAACAGTGCGCATATGGCGATCAATGGAGACGGGTTCTTTGTGGTGCAGGCGAACGGCCAGCCGCAGAATCTGACGCGCGCGGGTAATTTTCAAGTCGATCAGAGCGGTTTCCTGGTTACGCAGGACGGGGAGAAGGTGCTCGGTTTTACGGCGGCGGGTGCCTCCGGCTCTCTTACTGGATTGCAGATTCCGGTTGGCGGGACGAACGCACCGCAGGCAACTGGAAACGTCTCCTTGACGACGAGTCTGGATGCCTCCGCAGCCGCGGGTAAGTCTGTTGTGGCGCCGGTCACGATCTACGATTCCTTAGGGCAGTCTCATCAGTTGAGCATCACGTTCACCAAGAGCGCGACACCGAACCAGTGGACTTACTCGGTTGCCATTCCCGCCGGTGACTTCACGGGTGCGGCGACAGGGACTACGGGTACCGTGACGTTCGACTCTGCCGGCAATCTTACGAGCCCGTCGTCGCTTGCAGGCATCGGTTTTGCCGGACTTGCGGATGGAGCGGCTGCGTTGAATCTGACCTTGAATTTCGCCGACGCAAGCGGGAACCCAACGCTGACGCAGACGGTGGGTACGTCCGCAACCAGCAGTTCGCAGGATGGACATCCGAGCGGAACCTACGAGGGCTTCACGGTAGACCCGAGTGGCGTCCTATCCGCCGTGTACAGCAATGGCAACGTAGCGAAGGTGGGGCAGGTCGCGCTGGCGCATGTCAATAACGAGCAGGCACTCGCGCGTATTGGCGGTAATGACTACCAGGTGACCGCGGCGTCCGGCCAGATCCAAGTGGGCGTGGCTGGCTCGGGTGGACTGGGAACGCTCGCCGATCAATCCCTTGAAGCATCGAACGTGGATATCTCAGCGGAGTTTTCGAATCTGATTGTTGCGCAACGTGCGTTCGAGGCAAACTCCAAGTCGATTACAACGTTCGACACCGTCTCCCAAGACACGATCAACATGATTCGCTAAACGGCGCGACTGGTGACGGCACTGACGCGGACATTCGCGACGCTTCGGTTGCCGTTGCCGCTTTTCTTAGTCCTTCCCAATCCAGAGAGCCAAACGATGGCTCTCTGGATGCACATCCTCTTCACAACATGGCAACCACATTCAGCAGCCCTCCCTCCTCGGGGCCAGTCGCCACGAAGAAGCGCACAGGCGGCATGCTTATGGCACTCGCACTGGCAGCGCTTGTCGCCGGGAACGTAGCGTTCTGGTACCTGCATGCACGCAAAGTTGACAGCGTGCCGACCCCTGTAAAAGCTGAGGCGCCGACAGAGATGATCTCGCTCGAACCTCTGACGGTGAACCTCATGGGCGGCGAAAGCTTTCTGCGCATCGGCATGGTGCTTGTGGTGGAGAAGGCAGCCCTCGCGGGCGACGCAGCGATCTCCGCGAAAGAAAGTTATGCCCAGTCGCCTGTCGCACGTGACGCGGTGCTGGGTGTTCTTGCGTCGTCGACGGCGGACGAACTGCTCACTCCGGCCGGAAAAGACGCGTTGAAAGACAAGCTGAAAGTGGCGATTCGCGTGCGCGCACCACACCTCGGACTCAAAGACATTTACTTCACAGAATTCCTGGTACAGCGATAAGGCAGAGGCAAGATGCGACAGATTAAGACATTGTCTTCCGAATTGGTGGCGGAACAGGAAGCCTCGGTCGGGGGACCGACACGACAGCGTGACTGGTCGAACGTTTCACAATTGCCAACTGCCGTGACGGTCTCGGTACCCATTGCGCCCTTTCATGTGAAAGATGTGCTGACCCTGGTTCCCGGTGCGGTGATTGCTTCCAACTGGCGCGAAGACAGTGACGTTCCTTTACTGGCAGGCACAGTGCAGCTCGGGTGGGTGGTCTTCGAAGCGACAGATGAAGACCTGGGCGTGCGCATCACGCGGGTGCTGTAAGCGATGAGAGGGCACAGCGAGCTGCTTAAGGTTTCTCGTCCGGGCTGGTTCTGGACGTTGTGGACGCACCTGTGCACCCAGGAGCGGTCGCGTCGTCACATGCGCCTGGTGGAGAATCTCGCCGTTGGCGGAAAACGCACGGTTTCCCTCGTCGAATGCGACGGCAGACGGTTTCTGTTGGGCGGCAGCGCCGATGCAGTCCACTGTATCGCTTCGCTTGATAGCCCGCTGGAAGTTAACGAGGGCGTCGAATGAGCGCTTTTGCGATTGTTCTATTCGCCCCGGTGGCAGGCCCCCTGAGTGCAGCGGGCGTGCGGTCGATGGCAAACAACACTGTTCCGTGGACAGTGGTGTTCCTGCTCACGCTGATTACGCTTGTGCCGGCGATTCTGCTCTCGATGACGCCGATGGTGCGGCTCCTGGTGGTGTTTCACTTCCTGCGCCAGGCATTGGGGACGCAAACCGCGCCCAGCAATCAGGTGCTGATGGGTTTAGGTCTGATGATGACCTGGTTCCTGATGCAGCCGGTGTTGTTGCAGGTGCAGCACAACGCTGTGGAGCCTTTCCAGCAAGGGAAGATGGACGGCATGGCGGCCCTGCGTGCCGGGTCAGAACCGCCGCGCCGTTACATGCTGCATTACGCGCGCGAAAAGGACCTCGCGCTTTTTGTCAATGCGAGCGGGATGAGCCGCCCGAAAACGCCGGACGACATCCCGCTGCATGTGGTGGTCCCGGCTTACATGCTCTCGGAGCTGAAGACCGGATTTCAGATTGGTGCGGTGCTGTTCCTGCCGTTTCTGCTGATCGATCTGGTAGTCGCTTCGATTACTACTTCGGTGGGCATGATGCAGCTGCCGCCGGTGGTGATCTCGACGCCATTGAAGCTATTTCTCTTCGTCATGGTGGATGGGTGGAACATGCTGGCGGCGTCGCTGCTGAAGAGTTTCTGAAAGGCGGGCAATGGGACCGGACCAGGTAACGGAGATCCTTCGCATGTTGTTGCGCGAGACGGTGATTATGAGCGCCCCGATACTGCTGCTGGCGACGGCGGTGAGCCTGATTGTCAGTCTCGGGCAAACGCTGACTTCTCTCCAGGACCAGACGCTTTCTACTGTGCCGCGTCTGGCCGTGGTCGGAATCGCGTTACTCGTGGGTATGCCGTGGCTGGTTCGCCGCAGCATTTACTTCTACGTTTCGTTGCTTGGTGATCTACATCGCTACACACGTTAGGGAGCAAATAGCTTGACGGATGCCACTAATTTGCTCGGCAATGCCGCGTGGTCGAACTATCTTATCGGCGCGCTGTTGCTGCTGGTGCGGATCAGCGGCGCAATCGCGTTCCTGCCAGTGTTTTCGTCGGACGCAATTCCGGTGCGAGTCAAGGTCGGGTTCACTCTCGCGCTCACATTCTTGCTGGTGCCGGTTGCAGCTGCGCCGTCTTCGACGCCGATCGCATTCGGGCCCGGGCCGATCGCCGGGGAACTCGCTGTTGGGCTGCTGCTCGGGATGTGCCTCCGCTTAATCGAAGAAGTCGTAACGCTTACGGGGCATGTTCTGAACCTGCAGTTCAGCTTCTCCCTGGTGAACGTGATCGACCCCACCTCTCATATAGAGACGCCGTTGATGAGCCAGCTGATGCAGCTATTCTTCCTACTCGTAGTGGTGGCTTCCGGCTTACACCGTGTAATGATCGCCGCGCTGATGCGCACGCTCGTCGTCGTTCCGCTGGGTCATGCATGGTTCGACGCCCACACCGCTACCGCGATCTCGCGGATGTTTGGCGGCGTTCTCCTAGGCGGAATTCAACTCGCCGCTCCCGTCGTTGCTGCAACATTCTTAGTCGAGATCGCGGTGTCGCTCGCAGGAAAGCTGTCGCCGCAATTGCCCGTGATGATCGTCGGCATTCCGCTCAAGACGCTCACCGGTTACGTCGTGCTGCTCGCCAGTGTGGGATTGTGGCCGCGATACATCGAGTCTCATTTCTCGAGCTTGCTCGATACCGCATTCGCGCTCTTGCAGCACCAGGTGCAATCGTGAGCCACCAGAATGTCTGAGCAGACCGAGAAAGCCACACCACGCCGCAAACAGAAGGCGCGCGAGGAAGGGCAGTTTGTGCGCAGCCGCGAGCTGACTTCTGCTCTCGTGATGGTATCGGGAGCGGTGCTGCTGGGTGTGTTCTCGACCGCGTTTGTTTCGGGCTGGCGCGGCATTCTTTATTCGAGCCTGAGCGCGGCGCAGTCTGGAGATTTGAGCCTGGCAACGAGCGATCGCCTGCTGCTGGTGATGCGGTCGCAGGTGCTCGCGGGAATGCTGCCGGTGTACTTGTTGATGGCGGCGATCTTCTGTGTCGCCTTGCTGAGCGGGATGATGCAAAGTGGCGGCATCGTGTTCAACAAGAAGGCGCTGGAGCTGAAGTTCACGCGCCTCTCTCCTGTCTCTCAGATGAAGCAGATTTTTTCGATGACGGGTGTGTCGCGCACTGCCAAGTCTCTGGTACCAACCATCCTTCTTGTATATCTCGCAGCGCGGCAGCTCGAGTCGCACTTCCTGATGGTGCCGCTGTTGAGTTTGACGCGGGTTCCGGAAATGTTCCGTGTTGCGCACGTCATGCTGCTCCAGGCCGGCGGCGTAATGCTGGTGTGGTCGGCGATCGACTACATGGTGGAGTGGCGCAGCTTCGAGCGCCGCCTGCGGATGAGCAAGCAGGAGATTCGTCAGGAAATGAAGGATTCGGAGGGCAGTCCGATGGTGCGGCGGCGCATTCGCTCATTGCAGCGACAGATGCGCCGCAAGCGCTTGCAGGCGGATATGGCGCGGGCATGCGTGGTGGTGACCAACCCGACACATTATGCGGTTGCTCTCGAGTTCTCCTTCGAGACGATGCAGGCGCCAAAGGTCCTCGCCAAGGGCATGAACCTGCTTGCGGAGCGAATCAAGGAAGAGGCGCGTTGGGCCGGTGTGCCGGTGGTCCCGAATCCTCCATTGGCGCGCTCGCTCTACAAGTCTGTTGAAGAAGGTCAATCCGTTCCGGTCGAACTGTACACCGTGGTTGCTGAAATCCTGGCGTACTTGTACCGCGAGGAACTGGAGCGTCGCGCGCGTGCGCAAAATGCGGCCCGTGGTCAGCATGCCTCTACCGCAGCGCCGATGGCATCTACCCGGCCGCAGCAACAAGCTCAGCAGGAGGAAAGGTAACCGTCATGGCTACACTTGCGACCATTACACCCCAAACCAGTGCTGGGGCACAGAACGGGAATCCCTGGATGAAGCGGCTGGCGGAAGTCTTTCTGCCGGTGGCTGCCATCAGCATGGTTTTTGTGATGCTGGTTCCGCTCCCCGCTTTTCTGCTGGATATGCTGCTCGCGGGATCACTAACAGCGGCATTGATTGTGTTCCTCTCCGCGTTGCAGTTGCGTCGCGCAGTGGATTTCTCCATCTTTCCGACGATGCTGTTGCTGCTGACGTTGTTGCGTCTCGCGCTGAATCTCGCGTCGAGCCGGCGAATCCTGCTGCACGGTAGTGAAGGAACGGCGGCGGCAGGCAGCGTGATCGAGGCGTTCGGGCGGTTCGTGGTCGGCGGCAATTTCGTCGTCGGATTCGTTCTGTTTCTCGCGCTGATCGCTATCCAGTTTCTTGTGGTGAGCCACGGCGCAGTGCGCACGGCAGAAGTGACCGCGCGTTTTACGCTCGACGCGTTGCCAGGTAAGCAGATGGCAATCGACGCGGATCTGAACGCGGGGCTGATTGATGAGGCCGGAGCACGCAAGCGCCGCGAGGCCGTCGCGCGCGAAGCGGAGTTCTATGGCGCGATGGATGGTGCTGCGCGCTTCACTCAGCGCGACGCACTGGCAACGATTCTGATTACCGCGATTAACATCGTGGCGGGCCTGCTGATCGGCGTGCTGCAGCAGGGAATGATGCTCGCGGATGCGCTGCAGACCTACACCATCCTGACTGTGGGCGACGGACTTGTGACGATGATTCCATCGTTGCTGGTTTCGATCGCGGGCGGCATTGTGCTGACACGCGCCTCAGCAAGCGCACCGCTCGGCAACGAGATGAACACGCAGCTGTTGCGTCACCCGACAACGCTCTATCTTGCTGCCGGGGCAATCGCGCTGCTGGCTCTGGTGCCCGGCATGCCGGCGCTCGCGTTCTTTTTGGTCGCGGGAGTGCTGGTTTTTGTCGCGCGCAGGATTCCTGCCGGCGCGAGTTCGGATGCTGACGGAGTGACGTCGGAAGGCAAGCAGGGAGCAGACGCGTCCGCTCCGGCTGAGAACCTGGCTGCAGCGCTGAAAGTGGACGAGCTGACGCTGGAGATAGGGTTTCAGTTGATCCCGTTGGTGGATGAGAAGCAGGGCGGCCTGATGTTGCAGCGTGTGCGCGCGCTGCGCAAGCACCTGGCAGGGCAGTTGGGATTCATCTTGCCTGCGGTGCATATCACGGACAATCTGCGCCTGCGTCCGCGTGAATATGCGATGCTGTTGCGCGGCATCGAGATTGGCCGCTGGGAGATGGAAGGGAATGCCGTATTAGCGGTTTCCAATGAACCGGAGCCGCGCTTGCTGGCAGGCAAGGAAACGCGCGAGCCGGCATTTGGGGTGCCTGCCCGGTGGATCGATCCCAAGCTCGAGGACCAGGCGCTGGCGGCCGGGTATACGGTCGTCGATCAAACGACTGTGATAGCAACACATCTGGGCGAGCTGATGCGGCGGAATGCGCTGGAGTTGCTGAGCAGGAGCGAGACGAAGCGCTTGCTGGATACGTTGAACGACTCACATCCTCGTCTAGTCGAGGAACTGGTACCGAAGCTACTCAGTTTGGGCGAAGTGCAGCGCGCACTGCAACAGCTTCTGCGGGAAAACGTCTCGATTCGTCCGCTCGGCACCATACTCGAAGCCTTCGTTGAAACAGCGCCTACCAACAAAAGCATGCCTGCCCTGGTGGAGAGCGCGCGCCAGGCTTTAGGGCGAAATCTGGTGCATCCTCTGCTCTCGCCCGATGGCACGTTGCGTGTGATCACGCTCGATCCAGCATATGAGGAGGAGATCGCGCGCGTTTTCTCAGGAGGCGCAAATCATCGCCAAGTCGAAGACGGAGTACATCGCGGCGAATCGTCCGGCGGATTCTTCAAGCGGCTGGTCGAAGCTTTGAAACCGCTAATCCGTCATGCCGGAGATTCGGCCACTCCCGTGCTGCTTTGTGCGAGTCCCGCCCGGTACCATCTGCGCCGCTGGCTTGAGCCATTTGCCCCGCGCGTGGCGGTGTTGTCGCCGGCCGAGATTCCGGTAACGGTCTCGGTGCAGTCCGTGGGCACGGTGAATTAGATCTGCGCTCGGTTTGCGTAACGGCAGAGCGTGCGAGAGACAGAGGAGGACGGCGAATGGAGGCAGCGACCGATGTTGAAGCTCTTGCGAATATGACGCGCGCGGCTTCAAACGCTTTCGCGTCCGGTGCGGCAGCGATCAAAGGATACGCAATGGATTCGGAAGAACGCGACCGCCTTCTGCTGGAACATTTGCCGTCAGTGCGCTTCATCGCGCGTCGCATCCATGAGCGTCTTCCCCAATATGTCGACCTTGAAGACCTGGTGGGCGCAGGCGTGGTTGGTCTGATCGATGCATTTTTGAAATTCGATACTTCAAAAGACGTGCAGTTCAACAGTTACGCGAAGTTCCGTGTCCGCGGCGCAATTCTTGACAGCTTGCGCGAACTCGACTGGGGTCCTCGGGAGTTACGCCGCAAGGGGCGGTCGATCGAGGAAGCGATTCAGCAGCTGATCGGCAAACTGGGGCGGACTCCGAACGAGCAGGAAGTCGCTGACGCTCTTGGCCTCTCGCTGGCGGAGTATCAGGAAGCGCTCGCTGATTTGAAAGGTCTCGAGATTGGGGCGTTGAACGCAGCGCGCAATGATGGGTCGGACGAGGAAGAACTGGCGTATGTGCCGGGTTCTCCGGAAGAAGACCCGTTATTCCTCTGCATGCGCAGCGAGATGAGACGCCGCCTGGCATGGGCAATCGAGCAACTGCCGGAACGCGAGCGGCTGGTGCTGACGCTTTCTTACTACGAAGAGATGACGTTGCGCGAGATCGGTTTAACGCTCGAGGTGAGCGAGGCGCGAGTATCGCAGATACGTTCCTCCGCCGTGCTGGCGATGCGCGCTCTGCTTGCCACCGGCGCAACAGAGAAAGGGCAGAGGCCGACTAAAGGGAAGAGAGAAGAAACGAGAGTGTCGTGAAGCAGTGGAATTAAGTCGGGTGACGCGCGGTGCCTTGGGGAGAACTGAGAACTTCGGGAGACAAGAATGGGCGGTAGGAAGAAGACAGAGGCGAAAGGCTCGAACGACCAGAGCATAGAGACAAGGCGAGCAACAGACGCGGATCCCGCACGCTATTGGGAACTCTGGCTCGAAGTGGCACGCAAGGCGATCGAGCAGGTCTCCGGCATAGCTATAACGCTGGAGCGTCCCGCTGCGACGGCTGCGGCACGGCCGTTGTGCGTCTGGTCGGAGTTCAAGATTTCCGGAGAAATCCAGGGATCGCTGGCATTCGGTATTCCCGCGGACTCGCGTGAACTGCCTCAGGCCTTCGCGCCAATGCTGCGGACCACCGGCAATGGCGGGAAGTGGCAGGACCTGGTGAGCGAGATCGGAGCAGCGTGGTGCCGGGCACTTGAAGAGCAGCTGGGTGTGCGCTGCCGTTTAGAGCAAAGTGAGCGTGCGAAGGCCCTGCAGGAGGGTTCGCCTCACGAGAATTTCTTCGCGCTGATGCGAAGCGGGGAGTGGGCGTTGCCGGTTTGGCTTGCGGTAGATTTGCGGCCGGTGCAGTCCGACGCGTCAGGCGCCTTGCAAGGTTCGAAGCGGAATAACGCGGCGGTGGATGCGATTTCTCATGAGGTCGGACACAACCTTGATCTCCTTCTCGATATAGAGCTGCAGGCGTCCCTTCGCTTTGGCAGCCGCGAGATGGCGCTGCACGAGGTGCTCGATCTGAACACGGGAGATGTCGTTTCGCTGGACCGCACCATCCACGCTCCTGTCGATCTTGTAGTTGGAGACAGAATCGTAGCTCGCGGGCAGGTGGTTCTGGTGAACGGAAACTATGGTCTGCGTGTCACCGAGGTCGCAGAGCCGCGCAAGCGATTGGAGACAATTCGGTGTCTGTTCTAGGTCTGAGCCACTGGTTTGCCTCGGCGAAGGTTTATTTTTCGTCGTTCGCCGCGACAGAAGCGTCGCGAAGGCGCGCCAGCGTGGAGCAGTCTGCAAGTACGGTCCTGGGCAGGCCTGACGCGTCTCAAGATGCCTGCGCAAACAAATGCTGCAGGCGGAGAATCAAGCCGAATGCCCCCCGTGCGCTGTTTCTCGAAGGGCGCCCTATGTGCAGCAAGACTTGCTGGGCACAGTCATTTGAGGAGAGATTGCAGCGGGAATGGACCCGCAGCTTCGATGGCGCCTCGACATACGCGCACCGCGTACCGTTCGGGGTACTCCTGCTGGAGCAGGGCGTGATCACCGCCGAGCAGCGCGATGCCGCGCTGGAGGCACAGCGGGTAGTGGGATCGGGCCGCATCGGCGACTGGCTGCGGCAGGAGTTCGGCGTCACCGAGCAGCAAATTGCTCGCGCGCTCGGAATGCAGTGGAACTGCCCGGTCTTTGATTTGAGTCAACATCGCTCGGTGCCGAGCGGCATTCCGCTTGACGTGCTCCAGGAATATCGCGTGCTGCCGCTACGGCCCAGTGGACGCGGAGTGCTTTATCTCGCGTACGACGATCGTCCGAATGCTGTGCTTCGGCTGGCAGTGCAGCACATGGTAGGCCGCCGGGTCGAGGATGGTTTAGCGACAGCAGCATCATTCGCAGAAAAGTGGGACCTGGCGCGGGACGATGAGCAGGGGCATCGGGCTCTACGGCTTGAACCAGGCGCATGGGAAGTGATTCAGCGTGACGTCGAATCGCGCACCGGCCAAGCGGACGTGCGCATCGCGAGGCTGGAGCGCCATATCTGGGTGCGCGTCCTGCTGACCTCTCCGAACACAGCCCCGCTGCCCACAGCTGAGAATGCGGTGGTGCGGGATTACCTCATTCCTGTGACACCTTGGATCCGTTGAACCCCTCGCGCTCGCGACCCAGCCGGCAATCCTTAAAGATTTTCTAACCGCGCATCGCTGCATTTGGCCTCTGGGCTGCAGCAAAGGACTGGTATGGACAGTGGCTACTACGCAATCTTGACAGGTCTGGTAACGCGCAGTCAGGCGCTCGATACTGCGGCCAACAATTTAGCGAATGCCAATACGAATGGATTCCGTGCAGAGCGCGACTTCTTTCGCGGTGCACTGCTCGGTGCGGACGCACCGAATTCGCAGTTGAACTCTGCTCTGAACGGGTTCGGCGTGGTTGGCGGCAATGGCATCGACCGGACCCAGGGACAGTTGACGCGCACCGGCAATCCTCTCGACGTGGCCATCGAGGGGCAGGGATTTCTCGCCGTCCGCACCCCTGCAGGGACGCGGTACACACGTGATGGAGCGTTGTCGCGAGCTGTCGATGGCACGCTGGTGTCGGCACGAGGTGAGGCGGTGCTGGACACAGCAGGGCGGCCGATTGTGTTGCCTCCGGGTGAGACGGCGATTGCGCTGGACGGCAGCGTCAGCGTAGCCGGCGGTATTGTGGGCCGCATCCAGCTTGCTGAGTTCGTGCCGGCTACTCCCCTGGTGCCGGAGGGCGCTGGACTTTACCGCGCTCCCACTGGCACGGCGCAACCTGCAACCGCGGGTGCGTTGCATCAGGGCATGCTGGAAAGCTCAAACATGAACGTAATCGACGGGACCATGCAGCTGCTGCTTCTGCAAAAGCAGGCGGAGATGATGCAGAAAGCGCTGAGCATGTTCCATACGGAGTTCAACAAGACGGCTACCGAGGAGTTGTCGCGGGTGTCCTAGGCCGTCTTCAACCTTCGCGACAAGACATTCACCATGAGGACCCTATGATTCGAGCACTGTACACAGCAGCCAGCGGCATGAGCGCGCAACAGTTGAACCTGGACACGATTGCCAACAATCTTGCGAACTCTGCAACAGCCGGCTTCCGCAAACGACGGCTCGAGTTTCACGACATGATCTATCAGAATCTCGTGACACCCGGCGCGGCACAAAGTCAGCAGACCATCGCGGCGGGCTTGCAGGTGGGCCTGGGCGCGAAGTCTTCGGCGACGGAGATTATCCAGACGCAGGGAGACCTGAAGCAGACCGGAAATCAGCTGGATGTGGCGATTCAGGGGGCCGGATTCTTCACCGTCATCCGTCCAGATGGCACAAACGCGTATACACGCGACGGCAGCTTTCATTTGAATAACCAAGGCGGCCTGGTGAGCGCGGATGGTGATCTTGTCAATCCGCAAATCACTATTCCGCCGAACGCGACGTCGGTCTCAATCACGCAGTATGGCGTGGTCAACGTGACTCTTCCAGGTCAGGCAATCGCTCAACAGGTCGGACAAATTCAACTCGCAACGTTTGCCAATCCCGGCGGACTCGAGAGCATCGGCGGCAACTTGATGACGGAGACGCTCGCTTCCGGCAATGCGATTATCGGCAATCCGGGCGGCACTGAAGGCCTAGGCACCCTGCAGCAGGGTTACGTTGAGGGCTCGAACGTGGATGTCGTGGAGGAGTTCGTGCAGATGATCCTCGCGCAGCGCGCGTACGAGAGCAATTCGAAGGTCGCCAAGGCAGCGGATGACATGTATGAGCAAATCAACAACATTCCGCGCTAACCGATGCGGCCGTTCAGTACGCTCTAACCGCGTGCTCGCCGCTTCGTTCGCGTTAAGCGGGTTGCTTGCCACGATGTCGGCCACGGGTGGCCATGCGTTCGCGGCGGAGGCGAAATGTATGCCGACTCCGGAGCTCGCTGTGGCGGCCTATGGGGGGCCCATCTTGTCCGGCGCAGGAGTGCGGCAAGATGCCGAGCTGGCTTTTCGCATTCACCACGTCCGACGAGATGCTTTCAGCGGGCGGCGTTGGGCGTGGATTGAGACGTGCGGTGCACCAGACAAGCCGTGGACCGTGGTACGCATGCCTAGCACGAAGGAAGATCTGCTCCCGGCAGCCCCGCAAGCGCATGCAAGCGAAACTGCTTCGAGCATGCGGAGCACGGATCGAGTGGAGATCCGGGCTGGCGAGATCGTCGACATCGCCCGCGAGCAGGACACCATGGTGATACATGTCCGCGGTAAAGCACTAGCATCCGGACGTCGTGGAGAGAAGATTAACGTCCTGGTGACAGCGTTAAGTGGCACGACCGCAGTGGAAGCGCTGGTTGCAGGACCGGGCACGGTAACCCTGATGTTCTGAAAGAGCGATGCGAAGCGCCGGTGCGAAAGCAGAAGGGAGGACGATGAAAAACGGGCAAGTCAGACCGGAAAAGCATAGTGTGGCAAGCTGTTTGCAGCGCATTGCGCTGATATTGCTGCTCGGCGCGATTTCGGGTTACGCGCAGCCGAACAACATGCCGGGGAACAAGAAGCCGAAGGCGAATCCCGCATCCTCTTCGATAGAACGGTATCTGGACCGTGTGCGGCAAGAGAATCTTGGTGCGCCTGCATCCCCCGGATCGATATGGAGCGACAATGGTCGGCTCGCTCGGCTCTCGAGCGATGTGCGAGCGTTCCGACGTCACGATCTCATAGCAGTGGTGGTTTCAGAAAGCATGGCTGCCTCGACCGACGGCACGGTCAAGGGCAGCCGCGCGTCAACCGCAAACTCGCAAATCGCCGCACTCTTCGGTAAGCTCTCGACCGCATCGGTGGCGCAGAATCTTGTGAGTCAGAACTCCACGTCGACATTGAATGGGCAGGGTCAGAGCGTAACAAACTCGAGCCTGAGCACCGTCTTCGGCGGCGAAGTAGTCGAGGTGCTTCCGAATGGGACGCTGGTGGTTGAGGCAGCCCGCCAAGTGGAATTCAATCAGCAGACGCAGGTCTTCATGCTGCGCGGACTGGTCCGTCCGGAAGATGTCTCGGCGCAGAATCAGGTGTTATCGACGGCGATTTCGAGTCTTGAGCTGGAAGTCCGCGGCCGAGGCATCGTGGACGACTTCACGCATCGGCCAAATCCGATCGTGCGCGCGCTGCTGCGGTTGTTGATTTTCTGAGGAGAGATTATATGTTCCGGAACTGTCGGCTTCGTGTGCTGCTCGTCTGCATGACGAGCGTGTTTCTGAATACGGCCGACGGGCAGGCCGTCGCGGGGGCTCCGACCAACTCCATGCTCACGCCTGGTGTGAAGCTGTCGCGCATTAAAGATGTCGCTTCGGTCGAGGGCGTGCGCGACAACCAGCTGATCGGGTACGGCCTCGTCGTTGGACTGCGCAACACCGGTGACAGCCAGCAGACCGGGTTCTCGGTGCAGACGCTGCTGGCCGCGTTGCAGCGGATGGGCGTCAACCTGGGTGCAACGAATACAAATTCCATTCGCGTGCAGAACACGGCCGCGGTATTTGTGACCGCTGTGCTGCCCCCGTTCGCACAACCGGGCACGAAGATCGATGTGACCGTTTCTTCGGCTGGCGATGCGCGCAGCCTGGAGGGTGGCTTGCTGCTGCTGACGCCGTTGTACGGAGCGGACGGGAAGGTGTATGCAGCGGCACAGGGACCACTTGTGCTGGGTGGGTACAGTGTCGCGGCGAATGGAAATGCCCAGCGAACCAACCATCCGACGACCGGCAGGATTCCAGAAGGCGCGATGACGGAGCATGCCGTGCCGTTCGATCTTGCTGGACAGGATTCGATAACGCTCCTGCTGTCGGAAGCGGACTTCAAGAGCGCGGAAATGATGGCCGACACGATAAACGCGGAGGAAGGCCGTGCGCGCGCGCGTGCGCTTGATTCGCGCCGTGTGGCGGTCTCCATCACCCCCGGAGAAGACATTCCGGCTCTGCTCGCGCATGTGGAAATGCTGCCGGTACATGTCTATACCCGGGCCCGCGTAGTCGTGAATGAGCGCACCGGGACAGTCGTCATCGGCGGCGACGTTCGACTCTCGCCCGTCTCCATCCTGCATGGTGGATTGACGATCAATGTGCAGACGCAAGTTGTGGCTGTGCCCAGCCTGTTTGGGCCGGCCACAACCGTGCCTGAGACCACGATTCAGGCGCAGGACAAACAAGTAAACGGCATCCAGCTCAAGGCGAACGCTACGGTTGACGACCTTGTGCGTGGGCTGCAATCGATCGGTGCGACCGCGCGTGACGTGATTTCTATTTTGCAGGCGATGAAGCAGGCAGGAGCTTTGGAAGCCGATCTGGAGGTCATCTGATGCGGATGGCAGACGCCTTTCCGTCCATTGCGGCGCCAGGGAGTCAAGCGCAGGCGTCGAAGCCAAGCCCGCGGCTGGCGAATGCCGCACATGAGTTTGAAGCGGCGCTGGTAGCTGAACTCCTGAAACCGATGCAGCAGGATCCGCTCTTTTCCGAAAGCGGCGATGACTCTGGCGATGCGGGCAGCCAGGGCTCGTTGCGCAGCTTCGGCACCGAGGCGATCGCGCGCTCTATTTCTGACCATGGCGGTCTGGGTATCGCGCGAGTGGTGTTGGAGCGCTTGGCGCCCGCCGACCAAACAGGCGAGGCGGCTGGGAAATTATTGACCCCGGGGCAGGCTTAAGAATCGCTCCAGAATGCCGATGGAGGTTGCAGGGAGGGTAGACGAATGGAGATTCGCAACCTGTTGAACGCGTTCCGCCCTATTGAGAACACGCCAAGCGAGGTCTCTGCGGCGGCTCCGCGGACGCGGTCGTACTCGTCGTCGCCGAGTCTCGACGCATCGGCGACATCGGCCAGCGACCACGCGGACCTGCGCGTCACGAAAGCGTTTTCGAGCGCCGACGAGGTTCGCGCAGACAAGATCAAGGCGACACAAGCGGCGATTCAGGCTGGTACATATCACGTCAGCGGAGCAGACGTTGCTGATCGGCTGATCGATGAACTCAAGAGCTAGCAGGAGAGCAGGCATGCAGTCATGGGCAATAAATACTTCGATCTCCGGCTCCGAGGCGGTCTGTGAAGACGCGGCGGGCGACGCCCCGGGTCGCCCGGCACGCTTCGTTACCGAAGCGATCGAGGCCTTGATAAATCTGGACGCGACACATCTGGAGATGCTTCTCTCGGCGGCCGACAAGTTCAGCCGAACAGCGGCTCTGGAGCTTCCTATCGAAGAACGCAGACGGTTCTCGATTGAGATGGAGCGCTTTGCCGCTGTGCTCAAGGAAACACGGCGCAACCTGATGCTGTTCTCCCGCTGGCGGCAACCCGCTGAGGAGTTTGGCTATACCGTACATGCGGAGAGGGCGCCATGGCTGGACTAAACCAGGCGTTCGGCATCGCCAATGCAGCGCTGGAGGCGGACCAGGAAGCGCTTAATACGACCGCCAACAATGTAGGGAACCTGAACACACCGGGCTACACGCGAGAAGTTGCCACGTTTCAGGAAAGCGATCCAGTCACCATCAACGGCCTTCAATTGGGCAACGGCGCGTCTGTTGTGTCGATCAATTCGCAGCGAGATCGCGTGCTGGAGCAGCGCATTCAGCAGCAGCAGCAAGCCCTTTCGGCGTCTTCGAGTCGTCTGAACGCGCTGAACAACGTCGCCGCGATCTTTGCACCTACATCGGCTACCGGAGCAAACTCGGGGGGAATCGGAGATGCAATCAACGCCTTTTTCACCTCTGTCAATAATTTAGAAGCGCACCCCGATGACACCACCGTACGGCAGAGTGTGCTGACCGCCGCCGGCAACTTTGCCAGCAGCATTAATGCCGCCTCGTCTCAACTCGACCGGGAGTCTGGAGCTATTAATTCCAGCGTGGCAAGCGACGTGACCGCGGTCAACAGCCTGACGAAAGCCATTGCCACACTGAACCGCGAGATTCAGACGTCGAGTCCAAATTCAGACGCTGGAGTACTCGAAGACCAGCGCCAGCAGGCGATTCTCAAACTGTCGCAGTTCATCGACGTGGTTCCGATTACCACTGAGAACAATGGTCTGACATTGACGACGTCGGGTGGCACGTTGCTGGTCTCTGAAGGCACTGCACAGCAACTGACCACGTCGAACATCGGCGGTCTGACGCACGTGCTCGCTGGCGGCACAGATGTGACCTCGACGATCCAGTCGGGCAGCATCGGCGGTGCGCTCGGTGTGCAGAGCAGCGATATACCCGCGATCAAGTCCGCTCTCGACAACCTCGCGTACTCTCTCGGAAATGCCGTGAACACCGTACTGGTGTCGGGGAGCGATGCCAACGGAGCCGCCGGAACGCCACTCTTCCTTCTGCCGGGCAGCGCTGCGGGTGCCGCGGCTTCGATCGCCG
>DATMOZ010000085.1:0-16697 GCA_035567995.1 Acidobacteriaceae bacterium | reverse complement strand
ATAAGCCATATCGCGCAGCGATGACCTTTGAAGTCGCGGCAGATGAGATTCATCGTTGCGCGGGGAAGCAGTTTGATCCGGAATTAGTTGAGCGTTTTGCGAGTGTTGCGCCGAACGCCTGGCGGGAGATCCGCGATGAGGTGATGGCGAGATTTCGCGGCCGGCAGTCGCTGTTCGGATTTCCTGAAACGATGCCGCTTGCAGTGACAGCTTAAGGCCACCGTGCCCATCGGCTTTCGCATCTAGTTATTATCACCACAATGATCGATAGCACTCAGAGCAAAACAGGTAGCCGGACAATCGTCGGCGCAGAGTGCACGCCGCAGGGTACGTACCTGCGCGTCTGGGCGCCGGCACGCAAACGCGTCGAGGCTGTCTTCTACTCCCCGGTCGAGGCGGCCATCGAGATGGAGCCTGAGCAGGGAGGCTATTTCTCTGTTCTTGTGCCATCGAATATCGGCGGCCCTGGAGCCCGGTACAAGTTTCGACTCGACGGAGGCGAGGCTTATCCGGACCCGGCATCGCGCTGGCAGCCTGACGGACCACACGAAGCGTCGATGGTCGCGGATTGCCGGAATTTTGCGTGGACGGATGATCGCTGGTGCGGCGTTCGGCTGGAAGGACAGGTGATCTATGAACTGCACGTCGGCACATTCTCGCCTGAAGGCACGTATCAGGGAGTAGAGGAACGGCTGCAGCATTTGAAAGATACCGGAGTTACGCTCGTCGAGCTAATGCCGGTCAATACCTTCCCGGGAAAATTTGGCTGGGGGTACGACGGGGTGAATTCGTTTGCGCCCTATCCCCCTTACGGCACACCAGACGATTTGCGTCACCTGATCAACAAGGCGCATGAGATGGGGATCGGCGTCATTCTGGACGTCGTCTACAACCATTTCGGGCCCGATGGAAATTACCTGGCGCAATATGCGAACACATTTTTCAACCAGAAAGTAAAGACGGGTTGGGGCGACGCCATCAACTTCGACGCTGAGGGCAGCGACGGGGTCCGAGACTTCATCACTGCGAATGCACGCTACTGGATAGAAGAATTTCATTTCGATGGTCTGCGACTCGACGCTACGCAAGCCATCGTCGATAGCAGCGGCGGTGGAGACGCCGCACCGTACGCCCGTCACATTCTTGAAGAGATTCGGCTTGCTGTAGATCAGGGAGCCAAGGGACGCGAGACGGTGGTGGTTTCTGAAAACGAGAACCAGGACACGCGGCAGATCCGCCCGCGACACGAGGGCGGCTACGGCCTGGATGGAGCATGGAACGATGATCTGCATCACACCCTTCGCGTAGCGCTGACCGGGCACAGTCCTGCTTATTACGTCGCGCACGAGGGCAGTGCGCAGGAACTGGCGTCGGCTGCCCGCCACGGATTTCTATTTCAGGGCCAGACGCAGGGCGCAGAGCGCGGCCATCGCGGAACCTCCACGCGCAATCTGGCTCCATGGCGCTTCATCACGTTCATGGAGAACCATGACCAGGTCGCCAATTCGAGGACGGGGGCGCGTCTGCGGACCCTTACCAGTCCCGGACGCTATCGTGCGGCCTCAGCGTACATGCTGCTGGGGCCAGGAACCCCCATGCTGTTCCAAGGACAGGAGTTCGGTTCGACGAGGCCATTCGCCTACTTTGCAGACCACCACAAGGAGTTGTCGGCACTTGTGCGCGCGGGGCGGGGCGAGGCGCTGGAGCCATTCATCTCCGCATGGCTGATGCGCGACGATGACCAGGGCAGTCGATTTCCTGATCCCGAGGATCGAGCGACGTTTGAGCGGGCTAAGCTCGATTGGAGCGGGGCAGACACGCACGAGGAGATTGTCCGTCTTTATCGCGATTTGATTGCACTGCGTCGGGCAGATCCAGTCTTTGCTCACTGTCGGTATGGCACAGTTGACGCGGCAGTCCTGTCTGATTCCTGCTTCGTCATTCGGTATTGGAACGACGCTGGCGAACGATTGCTGGTGGTGAATCTCGGACCAGATCTGTATCGCAGGTACATGGCCGAGCCGCTGGTTGCACCTCCAGAGGGCATGGATTGGTCGCCGATCTGGTCGAGCGAGGACTTCGTTTACGGGGGCAACGGTGCGCCACAGTTCGAAGACGAGACCGGGTGGCACGTTGCCGGCGAGAGCGCTATCGCTTTTCGTCCCACGCCGTTGCAGCAGGGCCGGCGACGCGTTTCTTCCTTGAATGGATTGATGTTTCAAGATGAGACACCCAGGGAAAATGCAGGCTGAATTTTTGTTGCCGATTCGCTTTTTATTCGCTACAGTCTCCGCATGGCCATTACACGCAGACAAAAAGACGTTCTGGACTTCATCTCGGGGTTCGTTGAGCGTAACGGGTATTCGCCGTCTTTCGAAGAGATTGCTGTGGGCTTGAGTCTGAGTTCACTCGCCACGGTGCACAAACACATTACGAACCTGCAGAACAAAGGCATGTTGCAGCGGACTCACAATCGCAGCCGCTCCATCGATGTTGTGCCGGTCGAAGCACGGATGCGCAGCGGCGAGCGCCTGGCGCTGGTTGGGCGGATCGCTGCGGGCAGACCTGTCGAGGCAATGGAGGTTGCGGAAAGCATTTCTCTCGGCGACATTGTGGGCAACCGTGAGGCGTTTGCGCTGGAAGTGCGCGGCGACTCTATGCGCGATGAGCATATCGTCCACGGCGACTTCGTCCTGGTAGAGAAGACGCAGCAGGCGCGCGAGGGCGAGATTGTGGTCGCATTGGTCGATGGGTCTGAAACTACGCTGAAACGCTACTACCTCGAAGGCAAGATGGTGCGTCTGCAGCCTTCGAATATGGAGATGGACCCGATTTACGTTGCGGCGGAGCGTGTGGCGATTCAAGGCCGCGTGCTCGGCATCATGCGCAAGTACGCCTGAGAGCGACAGCTCGCGTAAACAAAGAGCCCGGCGAAGGCCGCCGGGCTCTTTTAGTTGCAGATCAACTTAGACTTATATGAGCGCTTTATCGAGGCTCTTTTCAACCGGCTTCTCGACGACCTTCTCGGGGCTCTTCTCAAGAGCCTTATCGAGACTCTTCTCAATGGTCTCGCGGGGCACATAGCCGACGATCTGATCGGCCACCTTGCCGCCTTTAAAGAGCAGCAGTGCTGGGATGCCGCGGATTCCGTAACGCATCGGGGTCGACGAGTTGCGATCTACGTCCATCTTCGCGACCTTTACACGACCCTGATAGGCCGTTGCAAGTTCTTCCACAATCGGAGCCAGGGCTTTACACGGGCCGCACCATCCAGCCCAAAAGTCCACCAGCACAAGCGTTTCAGAGCGCAACACTTCTGCGTCGAAGTTGCTGTCTGTCGCCTCAAGAATACCGTTCGATGCCATTCATTTCCTCCTGCGCGGCGGCGGCAGATACACACGACCAATCCGCGGATGTTTCCCTTTCTACAATACAGATGCTCGAGGAAGGGTAAAAGACGCTAGACAGGATCGCGCTGTGCAAAAGCAGTTGCATTTCTGACTCCAGGAGTTTTCCCGACTGGAAAAGAGGAAAGCGCCCGGACCTTATAAAGGTCAACGGGCGCCCGGAGCAGCCCTCCCCCAGAACTGCCACCAACGAGACAGTACCGTCGTTATTTCAGCTTGTAAACAAAACTTAGGTAATCAAAAAGGTAATCACGCATTAGCCCATTCATCACTCAACGTCTTGGCCGCTCCGGCGCTGGTGAAATCACACAGAATGATCTCTGAGCCGGCAAGGTGCGCGGTCCGCCTTTCGATTCCGTCATATAGCGTCGCGATCGGGGTTCTCTTCTCGATGATCAGCAAAACTCCGGGCCCTGACCCGCTCAAGGCGACACCGAGCACGCCAGCGACCTGCTCCATGTCAGCGAGGGCTTCCAAGAGCGGGCAGAAACGCGAGCGATATTGTTGATGTAGCGTGTCTTGCATCGCTGCCTTGAGCAGGTCTCCGCGCTGTTGCGCAAAAGCCGAGACCAAAAGGGCGGTGGACTGGATGTTTTTCACAGCGTCCAAACGCGGGTACATGTTGGGGAGTGCGGCGCGAGCCTTGCCGGTTGCGAGCTGGGTTTCTTGCACGACGAGAACCGCGCTCCAGTTCCCAGGTGGTTCAAATCGCGCAAGACTCAGTACGCCTTCGGTTGTATCCGGACATGCGGCAACGGTGAAGCCGCCGAGCCAGCAAGCAACGGCGTTGTCAGGGTGGCCCTCGAGGCGGATTGCTTCTGCGAGGACCTGCTCCGTGCTCCAGTCGAGGCCGCCGTATTTAAGCGCGAGAGCTATTCCGGCGAGGCGTGCCGCCGCGGAGGATCCCAGGCCCATGCCGATGGGAATTTCGTTATGAATGCGAAGAGCGAGGGCGGGCGGCTCAGACACACCGTTCGCGCTGAGAACGTCTCGATAGGTCCGCAAGAGCAGGCTGTCCGTCACATTGCCGCAGACGGCGGCGTCGCGGCCGGTTGCCTCGATCGAGAACTCAGCTGCGCGCCCGGCTGCAACTTGCAGTGAAAGCGAAAGAGCCACGGCAGCGGTGTCAAACGCAGGGCCGAGGTTGGCGCTTGTGGCCGGAAAGCGCATCGTGAAATCGGTGCTCAAGACTTCTGCTCCATTTCCAGCACACGCAGCACCGCATCAGCAGATGCGTCGACGGTGCGCGGCGGCGTGCGCAGATGGCGTGCTGCCGCGTCATCGTCCTGCTGCTGATGGAAGTCGATCGTGAAATCGGAGTCCTTCAGGGTATGCCCGGTAAGCACAAGGACGACCTCGTCGTCGCGCTGAACGCGTCCGTCGGCGCGCAGCTGGCGCAGCCCGGCGAGCGTTACAGCAGAAGCTGGCTCGCAACCGATTCCTTCTGCACCGATCTGCGCCTTTGCGATTGCGATCTCCTCTTCACTCACTTGTTCGCACCAGCCTCCTGTTGTGTGAATCACGTCAGCAGCCTTGCGCCAAGATGCTGGATTGCCGATGCGGATAGCGGTGGCTCGAGTCTCTGCCTTGACGGGCTGCATGGTCTTGCCGCCATTTTCATGCATTGAGCGGTAAAAGGGATTTGCACCCTCGGCCTGAACGACCGTGATGCGCGGAAGGGCGTGAGTCAGGCCAATCGCGCGCATTTCGAGGAATCCTTTCCCAAGGGCTGACGCATTGGCCAGATTTCCGCCGGGAACAATGACGTGATCCGGCACTCGAAATTCAAGCTGCTCGCAGATTTCGAATGCAGCCGTCTTCTGGCCCTCGATGCGATATGGATTTACTGAGTTCAACAATGCGATGGGGAAGCGTTGTACGAGATCGTTGAGAACACGTACACATCCATCGAAGTCGGTTTGAAGCTGGCAGGTTACGGCGCCATAGTCCATCGCCTGTGACAGCTTGCCCCATGCGATCTGACCTTCAGGAATCAATACCAGCGCGCGCATGCCGCCGCGTGCTGCATAGGCCGCCATGGATGCAGAAGTGTTTCCAGTGGACGCGCAGGCGACCCATTGCGCGCCAAGTTCCCGGGCGACAGAAAGCGCGGCCGTCATTCCTGTGTCTTTGAAGGAGGCTGTCGGGTTCATACCCTGGTGCTTAGCCAGCAGATGCCGCATATCAAGCGAGCGCGCGGAGATTGGCAGCTCGTACAGCGGCGTATTTCCTTCGCGTAGGGTTACCGCTTCTGTCGCGTCGCGAAGAATGGGGAGCAACTCGCGAAAGCGCCAGACACCGCTTTGGTCCACCGGCAGTCGCGAGAGGCGCCGGTGTTGCCACAACTGCCGCAAAGGTTCTGATTTCTTCTCATCAGGCGGAGTAAATGACGGATATTCCACCGCGTAAAGATCGCCACATGCCGGGCAGCGGTAATTCGCCGCGGCATCTGCGCCGGTGATAACGGTGCCGCATCCGATGCAGCGTAATTGATGCCTGCAGTCTTTCATGGCTCGTATCTGCAAGCGTATCAGCACGGGCAAATTCGTCAGATGTATTCTGTGACCCATGATGCCTGTCGCCCGTGCTGTGAGCGTGATACTCCTGTTGGGTGGTTATGCGCTGGCGGGGGCGCAGACGGACGCTGCATTGCACGTTGCGGCAGCCGCGGATCTGCAACCGATCTTGCCTGCGATCGCGGCGGACTTTGAGCAGCACAATCATGTGCGCATTGCGATTACTTACGGAGCGTCAGGTACGCTCACAACGCAAACCGAAAACGGCGCGCCGTTCGATGTCTTTATTGCGGCAGATATGAAGTATCCGGAGCGGATTATTTCTGCGGGTCTCGCCGATAGCGCGCGGCCTGTTTTATATGCGCGGGGAGTGCTGGTGCTTTGGGCGCGCAGAGATTCACCTGTTCAGCCGCTTAGTCTCGGCTCTTTACGGGACGAGAAGGTAAAGCGCCTTGCGATTGCGAATCCGCAAACGGCCCCATACGGGCGGGCTGCGTTGGCGATGCTTGAATCAATGGGTCTCACATCGCAAGTGAAGGACAAGCTGGTCACAGCTGAAAACGTGGCGCAAGCGGCGCAGTTTGCCGAGTCTGGTAATGCGGACGCGGGGTTGATTTCGCTGAACTCAGCGGCGAATCCGCCACTGCTCCACGAGGGAACTTACGTTGTGATGCCGCCAGCGAGCTATCCTCCGATTGAGCAGGGAGCAGTTGTGCTGCGCCGCGCGCATGATGCGAAGATAGCCCACGCGTTTGTCGAAGCCGTCGCGAAGGTTACGTTGCAACCGAGTGGAGCAGTCATTCAGCCCAACGCCCAGCCCGCCGCCGCGGCGCAGCACTAAAGGCGCGATGGATACGACCGCTCTGCTACTGACGTTGCGCCTGGCTGCTACGACGACGGTATTTTTGTTGGTGATCAGCCTTCCGCTGGCGAGATGGATCGTTTTCGGCCGTTCGAGGTTGCGGCCGATGGTCGAGGCAATTGCTGCATTGCCGCTCGTGCTGCCGCCGACCGTACTTGGCTTCTATCTGCTGGTGGGAATGGGGCCGCGAACGGGCATAGGCCGCTTCTTAACTCACCTGCTCGGACACCCGCTCGCATTTTCCTTCAGCGGTCTTGTCGTCGGATCGATCATCTATAGCCTGCCTTTTGCGGTTCAGCCCATCGTCGCCGGTCTGCGAGCCGTCGACCCGCGGTTGGCGGAGTCTGCGGCGGTCCTGGGTGCGAACGAGGGGAAGATCTTCAGCCATATTCTGCTGCCGCTTGCGAGCAGTTCAGTGCTTGCTGCTGCCGTTCTCACGTTTGCGCATACTGTCGGTGAGTTTGGAGTGGTGCTGATGATTGGCGGCAACATTCCGGGAGTGACAAGAACACTTTCGATCTCCATTTTCGATCAGGTCCAGAACTTCGAATATGCAGCGGCAAACCGCACTGCACTCTTTCTAATCGGCATCGCCGTATGTGCTTTGACCCTTGTGTATTGGCGGCGAAACGCGGCGGTGACGGTTGGCTAGCTTGAGCGCGGAGCCCGCTAACGGCGAGTGGTTGCGTGTCGACTTTCGTGAACGACGCGGCGAACTGGAGCTCGATGTTTCGTTTGCATCGAGCGCCCGCAGCGTCGTTTTGTTTGGCCCTTCCGGGGCAGGTAAGACGAGCGTGTTGCGCGCCATCGCCGGTCTGGATATTCCCAGCGACGGGAACATCTTTCTTCTCGGCGAAGATCTCGCACGCAAATCGCCGCAATCGCGTCGAGTCGGGTTCGTGATGCAGCAGCCTTCACTGTTTCCGCACATGACGGTGGCGCAGAATGTGGCTTTTGGTGCGCGGGCACACAGTCAGAGCATCCTCGAGGAATTTCAAATCAATCACCTGGCCCATCGTCTTCCTGCCAAGTTGTCCGGCGGCGAGCGCCAGCGTGTTGCGCTGGTTCGTGCGCTTGCAGCGAAGCCGCGCGCATTGCTGCTCGACGAACCGTTTTCTGCGATGGATGCTGCTACGAAAGAACAGACGATGCATCAACTGGACGCATGGCTACTGGACAATCCCACGCCGGTCTTGTTTGTCACGCATGACATCGCCGAGGTTTTTTCACGCAAGGCGGAGGTGATCTTGCTGGACCGCGGAAGAGTTCGGGGTCAGGGTGCGGCGGAGATAGTTCTAGCCGAACAGCGACTTACCCTTCTCTCACGGTTGAACTCGCCTCAGGTGTGAGTCAGCCGATATACACGGGTTCCGGCTCCAGCCGGATACCGAACTTTTCTTCTACTGTTTGAGTAATTTGATCTCGCAACGCGAGAATGTCCGCGGCGCGCGCGTCGCCGCGATTCGTCAATGCCAGAGTGTGTTTGCTTGAGACACCTGCGCGGCCAAGCGTGTAACCCTTGCAAAAGCCGGCATGTTCGACCAACCATGCCGCTGGCAGCTTCACGCGTGTGTCATCGACCGGGTAGCTGGGAACGGTGCCATATCTTCGATTAAGGTCATGATGCAGCTCTGTGGTCACGATTGGATTTCGGAAGAAAGATCCGGCGCTGCGTGAATCAGGATCACCCGCAACGATCAGCATCCCTTTGTTGTATCGAATACTGCGGACAGCGTCGCGAACCTCAGACAATGTTGGTATTCCGTTTTTTTCGGCGAAGTAACGCTGCAGGTCGGCATACGAGAGATTTGGTGAGCCGCCCGTTACGAGCCGGAACATCACGCGGGTCACTATGTAACGATCGCGCGCAGAGCTATTGAAGATGCTGGTGCGGTAAGAGAACCTGCACTCCGCATTCGACAGGTTTACGAAATCCCCGGCCTCACGGTCGTACGCGCGGACCTGTGTGATGGTCTGAGAGACTTCCTGACCGTATGCGCCGACATTCTGCACGGGGGTGCCTCCGGTGAGACCGGGAATACCGGACAGACATTCCAGACCTGCAAGATCGCGGGCGAGGGCATAGGCGACGACCGGATCCCACTCTTCTCCCGCGGCAACCTCGAGCGTTCCGTCGGCTTCGTGAATTCCTCGGAGAGCAACGTGCAGAACGAGGCCATCGAAACCTTTGTCGGCGACAAGCACGTTGCTGCCGCCGCCGAGAACCTGCATCGGAACCCCGCGATCCCGCGCGAAGGCGCTCGCCTCGAGAATGTCAGATTCGGTCTCAGCCGCTGTAAACCAGCGCGCTGGACCACCGATGCCGAAGGTGGTGTAACGCGCAAGAGAGACGTTTTCGCGCAGGTGCACGTTGTCGAGGGTACAACAAGGTTTGGCGCAGCGAATCGTCTACACGTAAAATGGTGTTGTCGAGCCGAACTCACCGCCGAGTCCGCGCGTGTCGAACACGAGGAGAACACATGTATCCAGAAATTATGGTCATTCCGATGCGCGAAGAGTTGACGCGCGCAGGTATTCGCGAAACGAAAACCGCAGCCGAAGTAGAGCAGGCTGTAGCAGCACCCGGAACAACGATGGTGGTAGTGAACTCCATCTGCGGCTGTGCAGCCGGCAAGATGCGGCCCGGAGTACGCATGGCCATGCAGAACGCCAACCTGCCAGACCAGAAAATCACCGTCTTTGCGGGGCAGGATCGCGAAGCGACTGAGAAGGCGCGGTCTTACTTTGCCGGACACCCGCCGACATCGCCATCGATTGGGATTCTGCGCGACGGAAAGCTGGTGTACCTTATGCAGCGTTCCGCGATCGAAACATCAACGGCTCCGGCGATCGCGTCAGAGCTTGCGCGCGCGTTCGATGAATTCTGCGCTAAGACGCCCGCTTAGTTCACACTGAAGATAAAGAGAAGCCGCTGCTCACGCTACGGCTTCTCTTTGTGCAGATCACTGTTACCAGGGCAGCGTCTCGCCCAGATGAATGTAGCTTCCGGATGGTCCGTCTTCGCCGAGTGTCGCGAGCTGCACGCTCGTCTTCGCACCGTCTGGGATCTCCATCATTGCGCCCTCACCACCCATCTCTGTCTTGACCCAGCCGGGGTGTGCAGAGTTGACCTTGATCTTTGTGCGCGCCAGCGCGTCCGCGAGATGCACGGTGAATGCGTTGAGCGCGGTCTTGCTGGCGTTGTAAGCGAACACCTTGGCGCTGTAAATAGGCGACTTGGGATCTGCGTGCAGTGTCAGCGACCCAAGGATGCTCGACACGTTCACGATGCGGGCAGCTGGCGCTTTCTCAAGCAAGGGAAGCAGAGTCTGCGTCAGCGCGACTGTGCCGAAGAAATTAGTGTCGAATGTCTCTCGCAATGTTTCAGGCGTGATGGTGCTGGTCGTGTTCTGCTGCGAATTTCCCTCTTTCCACACGCCCGCGTTGTTTATCAGAATGTCCAGTTTGCCGTAGCGCGATTGGAAGTAGTCGCGCGCCTTTTTGTGATCTTCCGCCTTGGTGACGTCGAAGTGCAAGGGTTCTGCGGTGATCCCCTCCTTGCGAAGGTTCTCGACAGCCTCCTTACCCTTTGCAGCGTCGCGCGAACCCACGACAACAGTGATGCCAAGCTTGCCAAGCTGACGTGCTGTTTCTAAGCCGATACCTTTGTTTCCACCGGTGATGAATGCTACTTTCTTCTGGTTGCCATTTGCCACTGAACTCATGAACGTTCCTCCTCGCTTCGGCACATAGGATTCTACGGCCATCGCCGAAGGTTCAGTGGCTTTGTGAAATTGGGCGACTTTCGCGTGGCTTGAACGTCTAGCCGCGGCTGCGACCCGAGCCGCCGATGGCGTTGTCGATCGCCAAGAGGCCGCCGCCGGTGAAGACCAGCATGAGCGCGAGCGCAAAGCAGGCCAGAGTGAGAGACATGTTGTGCTGGCCGACGAGGCCACCGTGCCATGTGACCTTGATGATTGCGACAGCCATGTCGATCGCAGTGAGCATTGCCGCGATTCGGGTAAGCAAACCGAGAACCAGCAGGATGCCACCAAAGAATTCAGTGAACGCAGAGACGTAGCCCAGCCATGGGGGCAACCCGAGCGTGCCGACATAGTGAGTGAAGTTGTATAAAGCGCCGCGCGGAAAAATCTTGTGGAAGCCGTTCGCGATCATAATCGCGCCGAGGGCAAGGCGCATAACCAGAATGCCGAATGGCTGCGCCCGATTCAGTCTTTCGAACATGGCGCAAGAATACCGCGCATCGTGCAGGAGAAAGAGTTACTTCGATGGCAGGTATTCGTCGAGGAAACGGGAAAGCACTGTGGAAACGTGTGTGGAACGGGCGTCCGTCGGCGGCGGTTCTTCCCAGTACATCTTCGGGTCCGCAGCCTCAAGAAAGAGCGAATGTACGTCGCTTGAATAGTTCATCGTCGGTATCGGCCGCCCGGTAGCTTTGTCAGGTGGCGGCGTGAGTAGTTTGATAAATAGTTTTGGCGAGCGGGCCTGGAGGAACGGTTGAAGCTCCAGCCGATCGCGGAACAACAAGCGTAGGGGAACGAATCGTGTTTGTGTTTCCATTACCGCGACGGGAAGCATTGACGCCACGGGATTCACAAAAATGACGGCGCCTACCGGTCTGGCTGCAGAAGCGTATGCGCAGGCTGCGGCACCCATGCCCTCGCCGTAGAGTGCAAGTTGCGCGGAGTCGATGTGCCTTGTCCCGGTGAGGTATTCCACAGCCGCATTCGTGTCTGCGTAGATCAGGCTTTCGCTCGGCTTCGCCCAATCGCTGCTGCCGAAGCCGTGGTAGTCGAACGCGAAGACGTTGATGCCGAGTGAGTGGATCTGACTGGCGAGTCCAAGTGTGTCGGACACCGAGCCCACATTGTCGTGGCACAGCAGCATGGTCGCGTGTTCATATTTCGCGTTTGCTTCTGCAGGAATCCACCAGCCGGACAGTTGCAGATGTCCGGTTTCGTCTGCATCAAAGCGGACGTTGTCATAGTTCAGGCCAATGCTTGCGGGCGTGCGATCGACGACATGCGATGGATGGAATACGAGTTGCCACTGGCCTTGATAGAACAGAAGGCACATTGCCAGGTACACGCAAACAAGGGCCGCGGCGACGACCGCGCCGATCCATTTCGCCAGCCAGCCAATACTGACGACGACTGGCTCTTCTGAATGGCGAGCTTTTGTGTTTCGTTGCTGCATCGGGAAAATTCGAATCTAGCATGCGCGCGTGTGACACGCCGAACACCATTCAACTGCGATTTGCGTCTGCTCAGCGCGCGTGGTCTCCATTCGCTTGCACCCGCGCTGAATCAGCGCTTCAGCCACTTATAATTGAAGCTGGAAATCCTCGAGCTTCCAAAGACTGTGGCGGGAAGGGAAATGCGCTAGATGTCGACAGGCGATGTGGTCATTGGAGACCAGGCAACAGCCTCTGAAGTATCACCACAATCGAGCAGCAAACGGATTGTAAACGACTTCAGTATTCAGATTGCGACCGTGAACGGGTCCGGTTCGCAGTCGGCAAACAACGTGCTCCTGCGCAGCATCTTTCGCATGGGCATTCCAGTCAGCGGCAAGAATCTCTTTCCGTCGAATATTGCGGGTCTGCCGACCTGGTACACGATTCGTGCCAGCAAACACGGCTACGTCGCGCGAAAGAAAGAGATCGACGTACTGATCGCGATGAATCCTGAAACGGCGAAGGAAGATATTCTTTCGCTGCCCGCGGGTGCGATCGCAATCTATGAAGCGTCCGCCAACCTCGCGCAATATCGCAATGATGTGACGTGTTACCCAGTTCCGTTCGACAAGTTGACGGCTGCGGTCTGCCCCGAGGCGAAGCTGCGCAAGCTCGTCAAAAACATGATTTACGTTGGCGTCGCGGCCCAAATTCTGAGCATGGACCTGGTCGCTGTCGAAGCTGCCTTGCGGAAACAATTTGCGAAGAAACAGAAAGCCGCTGACCTGAACTGGGCCGCGGTGCAAGCAGGATACGACTACGCGAAGGAGTCGCTGACCAAGAGCGATCCTTTCAAGCTCGAGCGCATGCATGCGACCGATGGGAAGATCATCATCGATGGCAACGCTGCGGCAGCTCTGGGTTGCATGTTTGCCGGGGTTACGGTAGTGACGTGGTACCCGATCACTCCTTCTTCTTCACTGGTTGAGCAGCTTATCGACTACATGAAGAAGTACCGCGTCGAGCCGGACGGTAAAGCGAGTTTCGCGATCGTACAGGCCGAAGATGAACTGGCTGCCGTTGGCATGGTGCTCGGTGCCGGTTGGGCGGGCGCGCGTTCGATGACTGCAACTTCCGGACCCGGAATTTCGCTGATGGCGGAGTTTGCCGGACTTGGGTACTTTGCGGAACTGCCGGGCGTGATCTTCGATGTGCAGCGTGTCGGGCCTTCGACCGGAATGCCGACGCGCACAGCGCAGGCTGACTTGCTTACGGTTGCATTCTTGTCGCATGGCGACACGAAGCATGTGATTTTGCTTCCGGGCAATGTGCAAGAGTGTTTCGAGTTCGCGATGGAAGCGTTCAATCTTGCAGAGGGCTTGCAGACTCCTGTCTTTGTGTTGAGCGATCTTGACCTCGGCATGAATAACTGGATGTCGGAACCATTTAATTATCCGGAGAAACCGATTAACCGCGGCAAGGTGTTGACTGCGGAGGAAGTTGCGAAGGGCAACGGATTTGCGCGTTACAAAGATGTTGATGGCGATGCGATTCCTTACCGGACGCTTCCGGGCACGGAGCATCCGCTCGCTGCTTACTTTACGCGTGGCAGCGGTCACAACGAGAAAGCGCAGTACTCTGAGCGGCCGGACGATTATCAGAACAACATGGAGAGACTGGCGCGAAAGTTTGAGACTGCGCGGCACCTTGTGCCTGGTCCGGTTGTGACGGGCCCTGGAACCTCGAAGATCGGTTTGATTGCGTTTGGCACTTCGGACTTTGCAGTGACTGAATCGCGTGATCAATTGCTGAAAGAGTTTGGCGTTGAGACCGATTATCTGCGGGTTCGGGCGTTTCCATTCAATAAGGAAGTGCATCAGTTCGTCGCCGCGCATGAGCGCGTTTATGTGATCGAACAGAACCGCGATGCGCAGCTCCTCAGTCTGCTGCGCCTTGATCTGCCGGCTGAGGAGATCGGGAAATTGCGCAGCGTGCGGCACTTCAACGGATTGCCGATTGACGCACGATCTGTCACCGATGAGCTGGTGATGCAGGAGGGAATTTAGCAATGGCAACGACTCCGGTTACGAATACTCCTGCAGCACCAAAGCCTAAGACGAACCGGCTTGGGCTTCAGGTTCTTGACTATCGCGGCGGCAAAACCACGCTGTGCGCTGGCTGCGGCCACAATGCGATTTCAGAGCGCATCATCGACGCGATGTTCGATATGGGCGTGCAGCCAGAGCGCGTGATGAAGTTCTCAGGCATTGGCTGCTCGTCAAAGAGCCCTGCTTACTTCATGGCGCGGTCGCATTCCATCAACAGCGTTCACGGACGCATGCCTTCCATCGCAACGGGCGGAGTGCTGGCTAATCGCACGCTGCTGGGTCTGGGCGTTTCCGGCGACGGCGATACGGCGTCAATCGGCATGGGACAGTTTGCTCACCTGATGCGGCGCAATCTTCCGTTGATCTACATCATCGAAGACAACGGTGTTTACGGGTTGACGAAGGGCCAGTTCTCAGCGACGGCTGACATCGGTTCGAAGCTGAAGACGGGCGTGATTAACGATCTGCCGCCGATCGATACTTGTGCGCTGGCGGTAGAGTTGGGCGCGACATTTGTCGGGCGATCTTTCTCGGGCGACAAGAAGCAGTTACTCGCAATGCTGAAAGCGGCCATCGCGCATAAGGGTACGGTGATGCTCGATGTGGTTTCGCCATGCGTGACGTTTAACGATCACGAGGGCTCGACCAAGAGCTACAAGTACATGCAGGAACATGAAGAGGCGATCAGCGAGATCGGGTTCGTGCCGCACTTCGAAGAGATCGACGTGGAGTACGACGCGGGTACGACGTTTGATGTGACGATGCATGATGGCTCGCATCTACGGCTGCGGAAATTGCATGAGGATTACAACCCGAGCGACCGTGTGTCAGCGGTGAAGGCGTTGATGGAGTCTCACCAGCGCGGCGAGATTTTGACTGGCGTGTTTTACGTGGACCCGAAGGCGCCGAGTTTTATCGATCAGTTGAATCTTGTGGATGAGCCGCTTGCGACGCTGCCGCAGGAGCGCACCCGGCCCGGCCGTGAGGTGCTGGCGGCGGTGATGGAGCGGTTGCAGTAGGGTACCCCCTATACAGCGTTTGGGCCTCCATATTTGAAAACAAAGGGCTTATTTGGTCCATATTTGAAAACAAATGAGTTAGCAAAAAATCCCGGCCAATGGCCGGGATTTTGTCTTTGATTAGTGTATCGGGGCTGTCAAGGAAATCGCTGTGGGAAAGCGTGTTTCGACCGGTGGTTATCCGGGTTTGAAGATGTAAGTGGGGGAGTGATCTATGGGTTGTGGAACTGGCGCGCATGGATCCTTCGCTGCTTTTGAGGAAGACTGTAAAGGCAAGCGCGAGCTCCTTCGCAGCGCTCAGGATGACAGGTGGTTAGGAGACAGTGCTCGGCATGACAATAACTGGGGTGACAGGGCTAGCGGTGCTGGCCGCTGTGTTCGGGGCTTGAGCCGGGTTCAGGGAAATCGCTGTCGTTGTCTTTCAAGTCTTCGTCAGGGTCGCGATGGCCGAGTTGACCGCTCAGTGAATTGGTGTGGGCGGGACGGTCTTCGCGGGTGTGCGGTGAATCGTCTTCGACTGTGCCTTTCTGAATATCGCAATCGGGATGCTGTGGTTGCTTGGGCATGGTTCCTATGATGCACGAACGCGCATACGTTAGCGCGCGGCGGTAGCAGGATATCGCTTTGGCAGGTTTAGCGCACGCGCGCGCCGGACGGTTTGGGCGTTATGGTGACACCCATCGCATTCAGCTTGCTGCGCGCCTGGATAGCTTCGGGCGACTGAGGATAGCGGTTGATGAGACTGCGGTATTCACGCACCGCTGCGTCGCGCTGGTTTAGCGCCTGCAGGGACTGGCCTTTGCGCAGTTGAGCTGTGGGCGCCTTCACGTTGCCAGGGTATTGCTCGAGCACTGCGTCGTAGCCTTTGACCGCATTCTGATAATCGCCCTGACGATACGCGATTTCAGCGAGATAAAACTGCGCATTTCCCGCGCGGTCGTCCTGCGGGTAGTAGCGGAGGACGTCGCTGAACTCCTGCGCGGCAAGGTCATATTTTGCGGCGTTATAGTCGCGGATTCCCGCCTGGTAGAGCTGATCGATCGGAGGGGCCGTCTGTGCGGCAGGCTGCGGCGGAGTGCGTCCTGATGAAGGCGCGCCGGGTTGTGACGAGGCCATGGTCGAGTCACTGGTTGTTGTCGCCGCAGGTTGCGACGACAGGCTTTGTTGCTGGTTCTGGATTGCAGTGAGCGCGGTCTGGAGTTTCGCCATCCGCGACTTTAGTTCATCAACAGAGTCGTTAAGCGATTGGATCTGGCCGGAAAGCTGCTGCTGCCCGGACGATTGTCCCTCGGACTGCGACTGTACCTGCCGCTGCACAGCGTCTACACTGACCGCCATTTTGCTGACGGTGTCGGCGGTCTGCTGCACGAGTTGACGGAGGACGCCAATGCGTTCGTCGTTCGACTGCTGCATGCGCTCGAGCGTGTCTTGCAGTTGCTGGACCTGCGTCTGCAATTGAACCATGTCGCGGTTGACGGCGAATGCGCGCGGTGTGGGCGCAAGGAGCAGCAGGGCGGCGAGTGCGACTGTGGTGCGTTTCATGACGGTTCCTCTTGTAGCAGATGCGAAGTGCAAAAGTACAAATGCA
>DATMOZ010000084.1:0-3301 GCA_035567995.1 Acidobacteriaceae bacterium | reverse complement strand
GCGATCATCATTCTCGCGCTTGGGATCGGCGCGAACACAGCCGTGTTCAGCCTGGTCGACGTCGTCCTGCTCCGACCTCTGCCGTTCGCGGACGCGCAACAACTGATGGAGTTGCGGCTGACAGATCCGAAAAATGATATTTATGGCGAATTCGGTGATGCCGATTTCCTCGCCACGCGTGACCAGCAGAAAAGCTTTTCGCAGATCGCGGCATACGCTTACGGGCAACGCGACGTCTCGTTCAGCAATGGAGGCGAAGCACAGCGCGTGAGGGGCGCTTATGTAACTCCCGGATTCTTTGATGTGCTCGGGATCGTCCCGGAGCGCGGCCGCGGATTCCTCGCGGCAGATGATAATCCGACGGCTGAACGGGTCGCCATCGTCAGCCACGATTTTTGGAGAAGGCAGCTCGGCGAGGATACATCCATCGTCGGGAAAAGCATGATGCTGAACGGACGCCCAGTCACTGTGGTTGGTATTGCGCCAGCCAACGTCCGCTTCCCGAGCAATGAACCAGTAGATGTTTGGCAGCTGATGCGAGTGGAGCCAGCATCGGGGCGTCCACCGTTTTACTTAGTGGTATTTGGACGGCTCAGGCCGGGAGTTTCGCCACAGCAAGCCGCAGAAGAGCTCACTGCAATTTCGAAAAGCGTCCAAAATCAGTATCCGAACTCGTCGCCGACAGTAGGTCGCGTGGAGTCTTTGCAATCGCGATTGACGGGGAGAGTGCGAGACGTTCTATATGTGCTTCTCGGAGCAGTGGCATTTGTGCTGCTGATTGCGGTGGCGAACGTCGGGAGTCTATTGCTGGCGCGCGCGACAGCTCGGCGGAAAGAAATCGCGGTGCGTGTCGCGCTGGGTGCTTCCCGCCAACGCATTCTGCGGCAACTGCTAACGGAGAGTGTGTTGCTCGCGCTGATAGGCGCCGGCCTTGGCGTGTTGTTGGCGATATGGGCGCAAAGTGTTTTCCAGGAATTCCAGAGCACGCTGAGAATTCCATTCGCCTATGAAGTTGGCATCGACTGGCGTGTGCTACTTTTCACGGCGGCAGTGAGTATCGTCTCGGGCGTGTTGTTTGGAATCGCGCCAGGACTGCACCGCAGCTCCAGCTCGCAGTACGAAGTGTTGAAAGATGCGGAGCGCGGAAGCGCCGGCGGCTCGGGGCAGTCTGCGCGCCGTGCCTTGGTAGTCGCCGAATTCGCGATCGCACTGGTGCTTGTGGTTGGCGCGTCGCTGTTGATCCGGAGTTTCGCTCGATTACAAAGCGTCAACCCAGGCTTCAACCCGGACCATCTCGTCACGGCGCAAGTCACGCTTCCGCATTCGCTGTACCGTGACAACAAGGCGATCGTCGCTTTCTGGGATGAGTTCTTGCGTCGAGCAAATCGCCTTCCAGGAGTCAAGGCAGCCTCGCTCACGATGTCGCTTCCTCCAAACCTGCTCCAACTGACAAATCCGTTTACGGCGGAAGGACAGCCTTATGACAAGTCGCGCCCACAACAAATCGCAGAAGAAGCTACGGTAAGCGCAGGCTATTTCACGGCGCTTGGTGTACCGATCATCATGGGGCGCGACTTCACGGAAGCCGACGGGACTAGCCCACTACACCCGATCGTCATCAACCGCACCCTAGCAGACCGATTCTTCCCAGGGCAGAACCCGATTGGAAGACGGCTGCAGACCGGAGAACCGCGTCCGGAACCGCCGGACGAGACGATCATCGGCGTTGTAGGCGACGTGAAGTATTCCGGTCTCGACGCAGAGCCTGTGTCGCAGGCTTACAAGCTCTACAGCACGAACGGATGGGCGGACTTCAGCCGGTCGATGTTTGTGGTCTTGAGGACCGATAGTGATCCGGTCACCGTGATGTCAGGTCTGCGGAACGCACTCGCGGTACTGGACCGCAATCTCCCGTTGGCAAATGTCGCGACGATGCGCGAGCGGATGGGCGAGTCGGTTGGGCAACAGCGCTTCCGAACGATTCTGTTGGGCTCGTTCGCGGGGTTTGCACTGCTGCTGGCGTGCTTTGGAGTGTATGCCGTGATTTCTTATTCGGTGGCACAACGCCAGCGCGAGATCGGAATTCGTATGGCGCTGGGAGCTGCTCGCAGAGATATTCTGGGCCTCGTACTGCGACAGTGTATGTTTCTGTGCGCGCTCGGAATGGTCGTCGGCTTGATTGCGGCGACCGCGTTGGCACGGACGCTGCGCAGCATGCTATTCGGCGTGTCGCCCGGAGATCCGGCCAGCTTCGTCATCACAGTCGCACTCCTGGGTGGAGTCGCACTGGCTGCGGGCTACATCCCCGCGCGACGGGCAACGAGAGTCGATCCACTGGAGGCGCTCCGATACGAATAAAGGAACCAATGCGCGTAGCGAGTCAGCTCAATATTTATCATGCTGGGAAAGTTTATTGCCGACGCTTTGTGTCGACGCGCTTGGCGGCCACCTTGCTCGCCGATGGGGCGCCTTGCTTCGCCGTTCTTTTTTCGCTAGTCCAGGAAACGGAGCCGGAGCCGCTCTGTACTGAATAGCGACTGAATAGCGAGCGATAGATCGCGATACCATACCCTATCCGCGATTGTGAGTGGTATGGGCTGATACCAACAGTAATCTTGTGCAACGCACGTTAAGTGTCCTGCGGCGTGCAGTACGGTCCGCTTTCATCGAGCGTTGCACGTTCATCTCGCAGGGTCCACAAATGCAAGGGATCGGGACCTTCGCTGGAGGAGCCGGGGATGTACGCAAAGGCAACGGCACAGCGGAAGACAAGTCTCAAACCATTTGAAAGCGATCCTCATTTATTGATGTCCTGCTTTGCTTGCAGCTGTTTCACCAATCCCTCAAATGCGGCCTTCTGCCCAGCCGGAGCGCCGTCCGCCGCCATCTGCATTTCCTTGGCAGCCTCGTCAAACTTGCCTTCCGACGAGTCAATCCGCGCCAGTCCCGAATGTACAAACCACATGTCAGGATGCTTCTTCGCATTCTCGCGGAAGATCGCAAACGCCTCTGCGCTGCGCTTCTGGCCCTGCAGTTGACGCGCGTAGATGTGCAACTGCAGCGGGCTGGCCAGCGACAGCGCTTTCTTCTGCGCTGCATCGGCCTCGTCCTTGCGATTCACCGCCGTGAGCACCTGCGACTTTGTCATCTCGTTCTCGAAGCGGTCTTCCAACTGAATCGACCGGTTCGTATCCTTCAGTGCGTCTTCCAGGTCGACCTTTTCCGTCAGCAGATAGTTGGCCGCATCGTCCCAACTCATCCACGTGTATTGCGGCAGACCGCGGAGCTGTTTTTTCAGGCT
>DATMOZ010000083.1:0-4790 GCA_035567995.1 Acidobacteriaceae bacterium | reverse complement strand
GGTAGTCGCCGCGCATTCGGGAATCTGCTGGATCGATGGAGATGCCGGCGTTCTCGCATATCGTGGCATCGACATTCACGAGTTGGCGGAAAAGTCGAATTTTGAAGAGACTTCTTATCTGCTGTGGTTCGGGAAGCTGCCAACAAAGGCGGAACTCGGGAAGTTTCGCAAGAGCCTCGCAGAAGCGCGCAAGCTGGATCCTGCGTTTCTGAAACTGCTCGCAGAGATGCCGAAGACGGCGACTCCGATGGAGGTTCTGCGGACGGGCGTGTCGGCGCTGAGTTTCTTTGATCCGGACGAAAAGGACAATCTGCACGATGCTAATGTGCGCAAGGCCTTCCGATTGACCTCGCAGATCGCGATGATTGTTGCGATCCATGACCGGTTGCGGAAGGGCAAGCCGGTGGTTGACGCTGATCCGTCGCTGTCACACGCTGCAAACTTTTTGTGGATGCTGAATGGCGAGAAGCCGTCAGAGACAGCTGAGAAGGCGCTGGATGTCGCGCTGATTCTGCATGCCGATCATGAGTTGAATGCCTCGACTTTTGCGGCGCGGGTGATTGCTGCGACGCTCTCAGATATTCATTCCGCAGTGACAGGCGCGATCGGTGCGTTGAAGGGGCCGCTGCACGGTGGGGCGAACGAAGCGGTCATGCGTCTGCTGAACACGGTCGTGAAAGAAGGCAGCGACCCCGTTGAGCACGTGAAGAAAATGCTGAATGCAAAGCAGAAGATCTCTGGATTTGGCCATCGCGTGTATCACACCGAAGATCCGCGGGCGACGCACCTGCGCAAAATGTCAGAGGACCTGGGCAAGTCGAGCGGTAACTCAAAGTGGTTTGAGATGTCGCGGGCGATCGAGAAGTTTGTGCTCGCAGAGAAAAAGCTGAATGCGAACGTGGATTTCTATTCCGCTTCGACTTATACGACGCTAGGGATTGATGTTGATTTGTTCACACCGATTTTTGCAGTGAGCCGCATTTCCGGGTGGGCGGCGCATGTGATCGAGCAGCTCGATGACAATCGCTTGATTCGTCCGCGTGCTGAATATATCGGGCCGAAGTATCCCTCGGAGTATGTTCCGATAAGCGGGCGGTAAGTTAACGGTTGTGAGTTAAGAAAAAATGCGCGCCGGCGGGCGCGCATTTTCTCTTTGAGGGCCAGACTTAGTCCAACTAACTCAGTTCGAGTTACTCGACTTGCTGTTTTGCCTTGTAGCCGTCGCGCGCTACTACGCTGTATTTCAGCGGTTTGTTCTTTTCGTCCTGCATGCGTAGCGGCTTGCCTTCGTTGTCAACTAAGTCGATTTTCAACTTGCGGTAGGTACCGTCGTTCTTGGCGTTCGTTGGGCGATAACTGATTAGATATTGGTTGCGGATGGAATCGTTGATGCGGTGGAAGATATCCGGCATTTCTCCAGGAAAGCGGGGGAAGAATGCGAGGCCGCCAGTCATGCGTGCGAAGGTGTTCATCTGATTGTCAGCTTGCAGGTAGTCGAGCTCTCGCAAGGGTCCCATTCCGCGACCCTCGGCCAGGATGCGTGCGGTTTGTCCGGTGCCGATGGCGAAGATTGTAACGTCGGGCGTGTTGCGAATCTTCTGCAGTGTTTTGTCGAGGTTGATCCGGCTGAACGTGTCGCGACCGGTCGAGATAAGGATGATGTACTTGTGTCCCTCGACTTTCGTGAGGCGGTCGAGCGTCTCGTAGAGCGCGTCGAATTCGTTGGTTTCAGACATGCCGGGGATCTGGAGCGAGTAGAGGCTCTGCTGCACGACGGACTTGTCCTTGGTGAAGTCTGTCAGCAGTCTGGTGCGCATGTCGTAGGTTGCGACGGCGATGTAGTCGTCGGGTTTGAGTTGCTGGGCGAAGCTGTAGGCGGCGTCCTGCATATCGCGGACGAAGTAGTAGCTGTTGGAGGCAAATTCAAGCAGCAGAACTGCGGTGATGGGCGCCTGGATGATTCGGAAGTCGGAGATTCTCTGCGGCACGCCGTCTTCGAGGACTCTGAAGTTTTCAGGCTTGAGCCCCTGAACGAACTGATGGTTCTTGTCGAGGAGAACCGACACGTTCACGTTGACGACCGGGACGTCGACGTGGATCGAGTAATTGGCCAGTTCCGGCGGGTTCTTAACGACGGGGGCGGCGGGGGCGGCGGGTTCCTCAGATTTGTCCTTCTTTTTGGGCAGGGCGATTCCGTTGGGGTCGCTACCCGGGCCGCCGGCTTCTGGCGCGTTCTGGTCCGCGGGAGTCGGCGGTGGGGCCGGTGTTTGTTGCGCAAGAGATGCAGAGGCGAGAAACGTGGTGAGCGCGAACGCCGCGATGCAAGAACGGAATGTCATTGAGGCCCTCAGAGGCAATTGTCTTCTTAAGAGACGTAGCAGCGGGGAGAAATGTATGTCGCCCCTCCCCACTCCTTATGTTTCCCTCTTCATATAACAAAGCAAAGGGGATGCAACGAGCATATTTGAAGCTAAACGGCCTACCTGCAGGAGAATGTTGACGGCCATAAGACCGTCTCGCGACCTTCTTCTAGCTCTATTGTAGCGATTTTGATCGGGCAAACCGCCACTGCGGTAGACTGGCGCAACTTGCGGAGGATCATTTCGTTGCGGATTGTTGTTCGTGTGCTCGGGTGTCTTTTTTGTCTGGTGATAGCGTGTGGCGCGGTTGTACAGAACGTCGCACCGGCTCCTCTGGCGGGGAAACCGCTGACGCCGACGGTGCCTGTGGCTTCGCCGGCACAGGCTGCTTCGGCGCCTGCGCCCGTGGTACAGCCGTCGGAGACGCATTCGCTGGAGAAAGCGGACCTCGAGGCGTATCTCGACGGGGTGATTCCGCTCCAACTTGAGCGCAGCGACTTGGCCGGGGCCGTGGTGATGGTCATGCGCGGCGATGATGTGTTGCTGAAGAAGGGATATGGTTACGCCGACGCGAAGAAGAAGACGCCGGTGGACCCTGACGCGACATTGTTTCGGCTGGCTTCGATCTCGAAGTTGTTCACCTGGGTCAGCGTGATGCAGCTGGTGGAACAGGGGAAGCTCGATCTCGACGCGGATGTAAATCAATATCTTGATTTCAAAATCGCGCCGGCCTTTGGGAAGCCGGTGACGCTGCGGGAACTGATGACGCACACCAGCGGTTTTGAAGAACAGATCGAATCCGTTCTGCAGAGCGAGAAAGCAAAACCGTTTGCGTTGCGCGATTATTTGGTTCGTTATCAACCGAAGAGGATTTATCCGCCCGGGACGGTGGGCGCTTATTCGAATTACGGAGTCGGGCTGGCCGGATACATCGTGCAGCGCACGAGCGGCGAAAAGTTTGAGGACTATGTGCGGCACCATATTTTTGAGCCGCTGGGGATGAAGCATTCCACGTTTGATCAGCCTGCCGGGAAGGACCTGTATGGCTCGGTGTCAGACGGGTATACGGCCACGGCAAAACCAGCGGTGGGATTTGAAGTGTTCAATCCAATGCCGGCGGGTGGTATTTCGACGACAGCCGGAGATATGTCGCGCTTTGCGCGGGCCCTGATGAACGGCGGCGCGTTGGATGGACAGCGCATTCTTAAACCCGAGACGGTGCAGCTGATGTGGACGCGGCAATTTTCTACGAGTCCCGCGATGCCCGCGATGGACATGGGTTTTTATGAAGTGCAGCGGAATGGGCTGAAGTTCGTGGGGCACAACGGAGATCTGGCGGCGTTCCACAGCCAGTTTGAGATCGAGCCGGAAAGGAAGCTGGTGTACTTCATCAGCTATAACTCGGCGGGCAGCGATGATCGCGGATCGGGAACGGCGCGGCCGGAAGTGTTCGAAGGACTGCTGAATCGCTATTTTCCCTACACCCCGAAGCCGAATTTTCAGAAGCTGACAGATGCGGACCGACAGGTTGCAGGGACATACGTTCAATCGAGGCGCGAAGACTCAACGCGATTGAAGCTCGAGTCATTGATGGACCAGGCTCACGCGTCCATCGATAAAGACGGCGAACTGGAGGTGGATTCCTCGAAAGACCGTCGCGGGCACGTGATCCATTACAAGCCATTGGGCGGCGACCTGTGGCAGGACAAAGACGGCCAGGGGAAATTGTTTGCGGTGCGTAACAGCCACGGGCGCGTGGTGAGGCTCGCGGGCATGTTTGCGGGGGCGCAGATGGTGCGCGTGCCCTGGTGGGAGAATGCGAAATTTATCGGCGTCGCGGGAATTATCGCACTGGTCGCATGCCTGTTCGCGGTGATTGCAATCATCGCGAGGCAATACAAGCGCTGGTTCCGCAAGAAGGCGCCGGTGGTGCAGCTTTATCCGGGGAGCGTGATGCTGACGCGCAGCCAGCGGTGGGCAGCGGCGCTGTGGCTGTTGGCCATTCCGGGCGTGGTGTTGGTTCTTGCACTCAGCATGGGTGGTAATCCACTGCCGGATTTTGCGAAGTTCCCTCTGTATTTCCTCGCGCAGGATGTTCTGGTTGCGCTGGCGCTACTGGCGAGCATTCCGGCGGTGATTGCGACGTTGCGAATGTTGAGGCGCCCGGGAGTGCGTTTTGCTTCGAAGTTAAAGTACGGGATCGTCGGCGCGAGTTACGTTGTGCTGGCTTACGTTTCGCTCCATTGGCATCTGCTGGGGAGTGTGAGGAAGTATTAGCGTCCTCCGGATGGCAGGAAGAAAAGAAACACAGGTCATAGCGCGGGAGACGAGAGGGCAGCTACCCGTTTCCCGCGCAAACTCTCCCGGTCGTTATTGGTTGCTGTAGCTGCGCACCCATTCGACGATGCTGCGGACGGCGATGCCTGATGG
>DATMOZ010000082.1:0-9914 GCA_035567995.1 Acidobacteriaceae bacterium | reverse complement strand
GCCTTGTGACCCTGAGCAGGTCGCGAATCCCAATGCAGTCAAAGTTGTCACCAATGCGCACGGACGGGCGCTGTATTTTTCCCGTTCGGCGATTCCATATGACCGCGATTCAACTGGTAGCGTCGCCTATCAGAAACACTTGGGCATCTATGCGTATCGCAAGCCAGCACTGGCTCGCTTTACTACGCTCCCCCCTAGCCCTCTTGAAGTAGCGGAGCGGCTCGAGCAGCTTCGATTTCTCTCCGCCGGAATCGACATCTACGTTGCGTCGACGCCTTTCGATACGATCGGCGTCGACACAGAGGAGGACCGTCTAATTGTCGAGGCGATTCTGCGCGAACGCCACGGAGTCTAGTATCGCAGTGTGATCTCGCCGTTCTCCACGTCCGCTGAAATGACTTCCAGAGATTCGACTCGATAATCGGCATCCATCAGCAGTGGCCATTCCTTCCGGGCAGCTGCTGCAAGGACCTTGCACCCGGCAGCTTTTCCAGAAGCTACTCCCGCTGGCGCGTCTTCCACTACCAGGCAGTCCTTCGGAGCGAGCCCCAGCAGCGCTGCACCTTGCTGGTAGGAAGACGGATCTGGCTTCCCGTTCAAGACGTCATCTCCCGTGATCATTCTCTCGGGGATCGGCACGCCGCCAGCCTTCAGGCGCGCAATCGCCAGTTTCCTGCTGGCGCCAGTAACGACTGTCCATTGCGCGTGCGGCAGCGCATCCAGCAATTCCCTCACGCCGGGCAGCACTTCGAGCCCAGCATTATCCGTCACTTCGAGATTTTCAATGAATGCATTCTCGGAATCAGCATCCAGGTCTGGTCGCAGAGCACGTACAGTGTCGATGGAGCGGCGGCCATGCGCCGCCTGGATCGTCTCCGCCGGCGGCATCCCGTTGCGCTTCGCCCATGCTGTCCACGCGCGCTCGATCGATCCCTCAGAGCGCACGAGCACGCCATCCATATCAAAGAGCACGCCGCGAACACGGATCTCCGTCATGCCGCGTCCATCGTGAAGGCGCGCCCCGCCTCAAGCAAGCGGGCTACTGAGTCCGCGGTGCATCCTTCGGAGTAAATGCGTAGTAACGGCTCAGTTCCCGAGGCGCGCAATAACAGCCATGTCTCGGCTGCGTGGTTGATGGTCTGTGCCGCAGGATTCTCCAGATAGAACTTCACACCATCCAAAGTTTCTGTCCGCAACACACGCATTCCTGCAAAGGCCTCAACGCCTGATCGCGCGCGGCTGATCGCGCGGTTCTTGATCTCATCAGAGATGTGCAGGTCGAGTCGGCCATAGTGATGCTCGCCGTATTCGCGTTCCAGATCCGAGACCAGTTCAGCGAGCGTCCGCTTCTCTTCGGCCATCACCGTCGCCAGTAGCAGCGCGTTCAACAGACCGTCACGCTCAGGCAGGTGCCGCGTTATGCCGATGCCACCCGACTCCTCGCCGCCGATCAGGATTTCTCTCTCGAGCATCAAGTCGGTTACGTACTTGAATCCGATGCCGACCTCATGCAGTTTGCGGCCATGCTTCGCGCAGATGCGGTCGAGCATCTTCGTCGTATTGAATGCGCGCACGACCTCTCCCGGCCACCGCTTGCGTTCGAGCAACCACCGCAACAGCACCGCGAAAATCATGTGCGGCGTCACTATGTTCCCGTTCTCGTCTACCGCGCCGATACGGTCAGCATCTCCATCCGTCACGAATCCTGCATGACATTTCTCAGCCACGACAGTGTCCTGCAGCGCCCGCACATGCGGCTCGATCGGTTCAGGGTTGATTCCAGGAAATAGCGGGTCCGCGTTTGCGCGAATCTGTACGTATTGTGTGCCGATGCTCTCGAAGATCCCCGCAAGCACACCGGCACCCGCGCCATGCATGCAATCGATCGCAAACCTGAAACGCGATTTCGCGATCGCATCCAGATTCGCAAATGCGCGCAGCGCAGCTACATACTCCGGAACGAAGTCGCACATCGTTACGGCCCCAGGAGTAGCCGCGCGGATCAGGGGCTTGTCGAGATGTGATTCGATCGCCGCCATGATCGACGGCTTGCCCGATCCTCCATAGCTAGCCTTGTACTTCATGCCGTTCCAGTTGTAAGGATTATGACTCGACGTAATCATCACTCCGCCGGCGCACCCCCGACTCCGCACCGCGAATGAAAGTGCCGGCGTAGGCATCATTCGGTCCGCCAGCAGAACAGGTATTCCTGCGGACGCGACTACATCCGCGACGATGCGCGCAAACGCAGGCGACCCGAATCGTGTGTCGTAACCAATAGCCACACCGCGCTGCGCATCCTCTTCTGCAAGCACGTAGGCCGCAATGGCGCTTGCGGCAGTTCGCACATTTTCGAATGTGAAGTCATCCGTGATAACTCCGCGCCAGCCATCGGTGCCAAATTTCACCGCCGTTCCGCTTGCCATCAATAATTAACCGCCATTTGTTCCGGATTGGTGCTTCAGATCAGGTGATCGCTGCCACGTTGCTGCAGCTCCTTCACCAGTTTGCCGACCTCTTGCGAATGTGCCCGCGTGGTCACCAGCAGAACGCCGTCGGCCTCCACAACCACGAGATCGTCCACCCCAGACAGTGCTACAAACCTGCCCGGTGCGTAAACATAGTTTCGCTGCGCGTTCTGCACAAGCGCGGAATCGCATTCGAGAACATTCGCAGCACTATCACAGACATCATCGCCTGCGCGCATCCGATGTTCATACAATGCGGCCCAGGAACCAAGATCGTTCCAACCAAACTCCGCAGGAATGCAAAACAAATTCGACTTGTGCTCGCCTTTTGCCGAGCGCGGTTCCAAAATCGCGTAGTCAAGACTGATGTCTTCGCATAACGGATAACACTCTGCGAACACCCGCTTGAATTGTTCCGTCCCATACGCAGCAGCAATCTTTTCGAGGTGCGGCGCCGTCTCCGGCAGATGTTCGCGCATCGCGTTCGCCAACGTTTTTGCGCGCCACAGAAAAATGCCGCTGTTCCAGAAATAATTTCCGCGCGCCAGAAACTCTGTTACACGTTCTTCATTCGGCTTTTCAGTAAAGCGATGCACACGCAAAACACCATCGTTGACGGCGCTACCCGTGTCGATATATCCGTAGCCCGTCTCGGCGCGCGTAGGCCGAATGCCCAGTACAACCATGTTTTCGGCCGCGGCCGCCAACGCAGTACCTTGACGAATCACGCGCTGAAACGCTTCGACGTCACCGATGACGTGGTCCGCGGGAAACATCCCTATCACCGCATCCGGCGATTCGCGTTCGATCAGGAATGCAAGCAATCCCGCAGCTGGAGCAGTATTTCGCGCCACAGGTTCACGCAAAATCTTCGAACAGTTGAGAGTCGTTAATTGTTCTTCAATGGTTTCTGCGAGCAGGTCGTTTGTTATGACCCATATGTCTTCCTCGTGCGCCAGACCCTGCAGGCGGTCCACTGTCCGTTGAATCATGCTGCGCTCGCCGTCTAGTGGCAGTACTTGCTTTGCACGGCTCCTGCGGCTGCGCGGCCAGAATCGCGTCCCGCTGCCGCCGGCGAGAATGACGGCGCGGAAATCTAAATTTGAACTCATTGCGCCCAACCGTATCGGAACGAAGCGACAATTTGCGTCATGGGCGACCCGGTGTCATACAGATCAGTTGACATGCTTCTTCGGCTTGCAGCTTCCAGTTGCCACTCCGTTGCGGCACCACGGCGACCTGTCCTTGATGCAATAAGAACTGCCCGCCTTCGACCTGCAGGCTACACTCGCCAGTGGCCACAAACAGGATGGCAGGCACGCCGGGTCGTGCAGCCAGATGCTCCGCCAATGCGACAGCTTCCTGTGCACCTTCCAGGCAAAAAGAGTCGATACGAAAATATTCCGACTCGATCAGCGCGGTCTTGCCGCTGCTCGTTTGCGGATTCACTTTGCCTGCGGCCGTTTTGATGCGCATTGCAGCCAGCCCTTCGTCCAGGTGCAGTTCGCGCCCACGGCCAAAATCATATAAGCGATATGTCAGATCGCTGTTCTGTTGCGTCTCAAGCAAGACTGCGCCCGGATAAATCGCGTGTACAGTGCCGGCATCGACATAAAGCATATCGCCCTTTTCGAGGGGCACAATTCGCAGCAAATCTTCCAGTGTTCCGTCATCGATGCCGCGCCGGACGTCGGCAGCAGTAACCCCCGGATTGAGACCAAGCGCCACAGACGCCCCTGGCCGAGCATCGAGTACGTACCAGCACTCGGTCTTCCCCGTCGGTTCGCCACTCAACTGCTGGGCTTTTTGGTCGTCGGGATGAACCTGCACACTGAGCTTGTCAAACGGAAAAAGCACCTTCACAAGTAGCGGAAAACGACCTGATTCTGCACCCAACAAATTTGCAGCTTCCGTAACGGCCTGGCCAAGCGTTCGACCTGACAGCACACCGGTGTCAATTACACACTGATCCCCGGTGAGCCACGCCTCGCCTATCGGTTCCTGTTCTCGGCTAACGTCATACCACGGCGACAGATCGCGCGAACCCCAAGGACGAGGGCTGAACCACGGACGCAGACGAAACGGCGGTAATTTCGAAAGTTCTTCCATGCGCATGCGCTATGCCAAGTTAGCAAAAAACGCCCGCATACGCCGAATACCTTCATCTACATCCTCGTGCTTCACTGCATACGAGAGGCGAATATGCTCGTTGGTTCCGAATGCTTCGCCCGGCACAGTCACCACATGTGCTTCATGTAGCAGCTTTGTAGAGAGCTGCGTCGTAGAATCGATCCCGGCTTTCCCAAGGTATGACGAAACGTTCGGGTAGACGTAGAAGGCACCCTGCGGCACAGTGCACGAGATGCCAGGAATCTGGGCAAGCCCTGCGAGAATGCGATCACGCAGCACAAGATAATCGCTGCGCATCTCCGTCACGCATTGCTGGTCGCCTTGCAGCGCGGCAATCGCAGCCTTCTGCACCATCGAGGCCGCGTTCGAAGTGCTCTGGCTCTGCAGTTTGGCCATCGCCGCAATAATGGGCTTCGGCCCCAACGCGTATCCGGCGCGCCAACCGGTCATGGCGTAGGTTTTTGAGAGCGACCCAAGAACAACAATGTGTTCTTTGCAGTCAGTGAACGACGCGCCTGAGATCGGCACTCCGGTGTAATGCAAATAGGCGTAACACTCGTCCAGCAGCACGTACACGCCGCGAGCATGCGCCAGCCGAATAATCTGCTCGAGATCTTTCGGACTGATTACCGCACCAGAAGGATTTGACGGTGTATTCAAGATGATTGCCTTAGTGCGCGGGGTCATCGCACTTTCGATCATCTTTGCAGTCACGTTGAAGTTTTCATCTTCGCGGGTTTCAACGAAAACAGTCTTCCCGCCCGCGTACTGAATAATGTCCTTGAACGAAACCCAGTAGGGCACCGGCAAAATCACTTCGTCGCCATGGTCTACCAGCACCTGGATCGCGTTGAACAAGGCCAGCTTTCCGCCAGTCGTGAAGACTGCTTCTTCGGGGGAATAGTCCGATCCGAAATCGGAGGCGTGGCGCTCGACCGCCGCCCGGCGAACATCAGGAATACCGCTGACAACTGTGTACTTCGTGAAGTTCTCTTCGATCGCAGCGATGCCAGCGTCCTTGATGTGTCGCGGCGTGGCAAAGTGCGGCTCCCCGGCGCCAAAGTCCACTAGCTTCGCTCCAGATGCGCGCAGCTTGGCTGCTTCCGCGGTTACGGCCATGGTCGCCGAAACTTCGATTCGATTGATGCGATCAGAGAAAATTTTACGGGCTTGAGCGGAAGGCGCTGTTGATGCGGAACTCATACTCATAGTTTGGCAGATTTCTCAGCTTTTTGGGGTCCACAAACCTACCGTATTGCCTTCAGGATCGGCGAACCATGCAAACTCGCCGGTCGGTATCTTGACTGGCGGCACCACGGTCTTACCGCCCAGCGCTACCCCTCACCCTTTCTTGATGCGCAGCCGTTCAAGCACAACGCCGGGCACAAGTCCCTCCACAGATCCTCCGAGTTGAAAGACCTCGCGGATCAATCGCGAGCTGACGTAGGAATATTCCTCCGCCGGCATCATGAACACGGCTTCGAACTCTGGCGCGAGATGGCGGTTCATCAACGCCATCTGGAACTCGTACTCGTAGTCGCTGATGGCGCGTATCCCGCGCAGCACCGCGCTGGCCTGTTGCTCGCGTGCGAAATCGACCAACAGCCCTTCGAACGATGCGACTGTGACGTTTTGGTACTGCCGGGTGGAGTCCGCAATCATCTGCGTGCGCTCTTCAAGCGTGAACAGTGGACTCTTCTCAGAATTTCGCAGAATTGCGACCACAAGTTCGTCGAAGATTTTTGCGCCGCGCGCGATCAAATCAAGGTGGCCATTCGTCAATGGATCAAACGTACCGGGATAAATCGCGCGTACATGCTTCATGGGTGGGGATTGTATCAATGCGACGCTTTCAATGACTCTTGTTATCGTGGGCCCGCGATCTGCGCTCGTATTTCTATGCCGGTAAACAGAGATGGCGGAGTCGAGCGCCTCCGCCATCTCTTAGCTGCTAAACCTGCTTACTTACGTCCGGCTCCCACCACTTCTTTCGCGACCACAGCACCATTCACGGGAACAGCCGGAACCTCCGGAACTTCGGAGCCGCCCTTTGAGATGCCAAGCTTCTGCCGTACCTTCTGGTCGATGCGCGCGAAGATATCGCGGTTCTCTTTCAGGAAATTCCGCACATTCTCGCGGCCCTGTCCGATACGCTCGCCATCAAAGCTGTACCACGCGCCCGACTTCTCCACGATGTTTTGCGCGACCGCGATATCCAGCACGTCGCCTTCCCGGGAGATGCCTTCGCCGTAAAGAATGTCGAACTCGGCCTCACGGAACGGCGCTGCAACCTTGTTCTTAACAATCTTCACCTTGGTGCGCGAACCGACAACCACATCGCCTTCTTTCACAGCGGCGATGCGGCGAATGTCCACACGCACAGAGGCGTAAAACTTCAGGGCGCGTCCCCCGGTCGTCGTTTCAGGATTTCCGAACATTACGCCGATCTTTTCGCGAATCTGGTTGATGAAAATCAGCGACGTACGCGATTTTGAGACTGTACCCGTCAGCTTACGCAGCGCTTGCGACATCAGACGCGCCTGCAAGCCCATATGCGAGTCGCCCATTTCGCCGTCGAGTTCTGCTTTCGGCACCAACGCGGCGACGGAGTCAACGACGAGAACATCGATTGCACCAGAGCGCACCAGTGCTTCGGTGATCTCAAGCGCCTGCTCGCCGTAATCCGGCTGCGAAATCAACAGATTATCGACGTCCACCCCAAGCTTCTTCGCGTAAAGCGGATCGAGGGCATGTTCCGCATCGACAAAAGCCGCCAGGCCACCGGCCTTTTGCGCCTCTGCAATCACTTGCAGCGTAATCGTCGTCTTGCCCGAAGATTCGGGCCCGAAGATCTCAATCACACGGCCACGTGGTAATCCACCCACTCCGAGCGCGGCATCAAACGAGATAGACCCGGTCGAAATGACACTGATCGGCACAATGGCTTCCTTTGCGCCGAGGCGCATGATGGAACCCTTGCCGAACTGCTTTTCAATCTGCGAAAGCGCGAGTTCTACTGCCCTTGCGCGCTCTTTATCGTCTGCCATTTCTCTTCTCTCCAAGCCCTCAGCAAGCGCAAATGCAAGCCGAGATTGGTCTTTCTGTGGTGGTTTCAGCGAAGTGTAACACCCAAAACACGGGGGCGAACAAGTATCGAAGACCTTATTATCGCTTCAGCAAATCTAGACCTTATTATCGCTTCAGCAAATCTACCGGTTCATTGATATCGGTTACGCGGAAATGCTCAGCCAACGCCGGGTACCGCTTTTCGATTGCCAGATACATCTCCCACGCCACGCGCCGATAGGAAAAGTGTCCCGCCTGGCCGCTGCGCAGCTCCGAAATGTATAGCGCCTCGGCGAAATCCATCTTGAACAGTGAGCGGCAGCGCGTGCCAAGCGGCAACGCATATTGCGCGGTCTGCTTCGCCTCGGAAAAGTCCGCGCGTCCGATCGCTTCCACCGTTGCAAACGCTGCCGCCATCGCCTCGTCATAGAGGGGCTGCAGGCCGGCAGTCGTCAGCCCCTCGGGAATGTCGTAGCCATGGGCTGTTGTGTAGTCCTGCAATATCTGAATGCAGCGACGATGGCGGTGCATATCGCGGAAGCCGCCAATGTCCATCAGAACGTCGAAGCGGAAGGTGTAACCCGAAGAAAATGTGCGAAGCAATTCATCATGTCGGCCACGATGCCGCGTGCCAACTGCGATGATCTCGTTGCGCCGCGCGCTGTCCAGCGCTTCGACGTGCTGCTGTAACTGGCGGTAGCTGTAATGGCAGGCTCCGTAGAGCAGCGTGGTAGCGAGCTCAACTTCAAGCGCTTCCCCGCCATTTCCCGCCGCCACCAGATCCACGACAGGAGCGGCATTTATTTGCTGCCCGTTCATTAATGCCGCAGCGGCCTGGCGCAATTCTTCACGCGTTGCGCTCTCGTACGCGCATGGCGTCGTGTACTTCACCAGCGTTGGCGCGGTCTTTACCTCGCGCAGCAGCGACTCTCGCGCGCGTGCCCCTAAGCCCGCATCACAGCTCTCCGCTTCGCGCACCAGTTTCTCAAGCGCCGCGCGCTGGACGTTCCACGACGGAGTGCTCGCGGCATCTCGCAACCGCTCGCCGAGTTTGCGGATTTCTGCATGTTCGCTCGTCAGCAAACGTGATATCTGCTGCTCGAGCGTTCGCGCATTCACAATCTGTCCCAACGAAGTGTTTGTCGCCAGCGGCAGCAAATACCGTGCGACGTCAAAGGCCCTGGCCTTCAGCGTACGTTCGTACGCGTCAGGCTTCATTTCTGTGGGACAAGGGATCTGCCCCTTGAGGACGTCAAGCATCCTTGCCGAAACTTGCTCATAAGTCGCAAAAAGCAACGTTATGGTCTGGATATAACGCTCTTTGAGCGTGGTTTCGGGGCCAAATTCGGGCAAAAACCAGCCGCTTTTGCGGAAGTTCTGGTAGCGAGTCGATCGTTCCTGCCCGTCCCACCGTTGCTCGTCCACCAGAGAGATCGCCGCCAGCAGTGACAGCCGCTCAATTGCGAATGCGACGTGCGCCAGGTCGGCGATTGAGCGATGTCCGTACTGGAAGTAGAAGGTGTTCAGGAACTGCTCGGCGCGCTGGGTGCTGATCTCTGCCAGAGACTCGCGCATCGACAGCGACGAGCGGGAATATTTCGCCATTGCGTATGCCAGCACTTCAGGGTCGGCGCCGGAGATGGCATAGACATCGGTCTCGTCCGCGACGGTAGTCGCACCTGGCGCGGCTGAAGTAAGAACAGGGCTGGTCTCGGGGGTCATTTCAGTTGACCAAGGATACGGCATCGTGAAGTTGAAAACTCGTCCCTATCTCGACTTGCGGATAGTCTGGCGACAGGTTCCGGAAACATGGCAGAGATCCTTTCGATCACAGATCATCGCCCCTGGCCGCTGCCGGCGACTCCGCACGCGATGACCCAGCGTTGGCGCAATCTGCTGTTCGCACACTGGCCCGTTGCTCCGGCGGAGATCGCTTACCTGCTGCCGCCTGGGCTGGTCGTCGACACCTTTGCCGGTGACGCGTGGGTCGGCGTGGTCCCGTTTCAAATGGACCAGATCCGGTTCCGCGGAATTGGCGGTGTGCCGGGAGCGACGCAGTTCGCCGAATTGAATTTGCGAACCTACGTTCGCGAGCTTCACACGAATATCCCGGGCGTCTACTTCTTCTCGCTCGATGCCGCGAACCCTGTCGCCGTCGTCGTGGCGCGCCTGCGCTTTCATCTGCCGTATTACTGGGCGCGGATGCGTGTCGCAGAATCGCAAGGCGGCTGGGACTATCGCAGCCGCCGG
>DATMOZ010000081.1:0-12197 GCA_035567995.1 Acidobacteriaceae bacterium | reverse complement strand
ACATCATCCAGCGTCCGTTCAGCCGTGGCAGCACCCTGCTTGATCTGCTCGCCAGCCTGCTTTGCGCCCTGCTTTACCTCGGCCGTGGTCTGAGCGGCTTCTTTGCGAACCTGCTGGTCGTCTGGCTGGTTTTTCGCAGTGCAGCCGGTTACGAGGGCAATTACAAGAAGGGTCTCTATGCCGATCGGGCGCATCCAGCGGTTGGTAGACACTACAAGAGCTGATGAAATCATGGGATAGGCTCGCAGGCTGTATGAAGCACTTATTACCTGCCTAGTTGCCAATACGGCGGTTTAATTGAAGTTAATGCTAGCGTGACTATTACTAAAGGTGTAATCTTTTCCCACCAATGACCTGAGCTGATCGTTGCACCCCAAATCGGGATCAGCCGTTTCCTCATTGGCTGCCAACGAGGTGAAAGATGGAAACCGTACCAATACTGATGTGGACGGTATGGGGTGGATTTGCCCTGGCCCTGCTTGTTTTGATGATTTACCGCAGTAGCCTTACGCGATACGAAGAGGACGCGATGTATCTTGACGATTCCTCGTACCACCACCATAAAGAATTCAGCGACCTGATGGTGAAGGTGAAGCGCGTCGACCCCTGGGTGAACGTGGTCGGAGGCGTAGCGGGCGTTCTTACATTCGCGCTTGCAATTTTTTACATGTGGGACTCGATTCGGCAACTCTAATCCGAAGAAACGCGTTCCGGGAACTGAGGTTATCGGGCGCATCCTCACCGTTAAGATAGTGGCTTGATGCAGAGGAGAGCCCATTGCCTTTTGACGACCTGAGAAGCTGGTTGCGCGCGCTCGACCGCGCCGGCGAGCTACGCCGCATCCGCGAAGAGGTCGACCCCATTCTCGAGATCGCGGAGATTACTGACCGCGTTTCGAAGATCGGGCGTTCCGGTTCGCGTGAGTCTTCGAAGCATGCGCCAGGGGGACCGGCGCTTCTTTTCGAAAACATCAAAGGGCACAAAGGTGCCAGCGTGCTGATGAATCAGTTCGGCAGCGAGCGCCGAATGCGCATGGCTCTTGAAGTCGAAACGCTCGATGAAATTGCGCTGCGCATCCAATCGCTGCTGAACGTAAAGGCGCCCGATGGATTTCTCGACAAGCTGAAGATGCTGCCGATTCTGGCCGAGGTCGGCAAATTCTTTCCCCGCCTGATTGATAAACGCGATGCCCCGTGCAAAGAAGTTGTGCTGCGCGAAAACTTCAGCGTGCTCGATTTTCCTGTCCTGCAGTGCTGGCCGCGCGACGGAGGCCGATTTATCACTCTGCCGTGCGTGATCACGCGAGATCCGAAGCACGGCAAGCGGAATATGGGGATGTACCGCATGCAGGTCTATGACGGCCAGACCACGGGGATGCACTGGCAGCGCCAGAAGGTTGCAGCGGAGCACTATCGCGAGCGCCTGCGTTCGGCGAGTAGAAGCGACGCTGCGGGCCGCGTCGCAATTATGGCCGAAACAGGCGGCGGATCGTCGTTGCCGACAGACGTGAGATCTGTTGCATTCGGCAACCTCAAAGAGGGCCGACTGGAAGTGGCTGTCGCAATCGGAACTGATCCGGCGACGACATTTTCAGCAATCGTGCCGGCGCCGCCAGAGGTGGAGGAGTTCGTCATTGCGGGCTTCCTGCGGCAAAAGCCGGTAGATCTGGTGAAATGCGAGACGGTTGATCTGGAAGTGCCGGCGCACGCAGAGATTGTGCTCGAAGGCTACGTGAGACTCGATGAACTGCGCAGTGAAGGCCCGTTCGGTGACCACACCGGTTTTTACACGATGCAGGATGACTATCCGGTATTCCACATTACCTGCATCACACATCGCAAAAATCCGATTTACGCCTCGACAATAGTGGGAAAACCTCCCATGGAAGACGCATGGATGGGTAAGGCAGTGGAGCGAATTTTTCTACCGATGATGCGGCTCTCGATACCTGAGATCGTCGACGTCAACCTGCCCGTAGAGGGTGTCTTTCACAACCTGATGGTTGTTTCGATTCGGAAAAGCTATGCGGGCCAAGCTCGCAAGGTGATGCACGGCATATGGTCGCTGGGGCAGGCGATGTTCACTAAATGCGTGATTGTCGTCGATGAAGATTGCGACGTCCAGGACATAGGCGAGGTGACGTTGCGTGTCGCCAACAACATCGATCCCGAGCGCGATATCCAGTTCACGATGGGACCGATTGATTCGCTCGACCACGCGGCGCGGTTTCCAGGGTACGGAAGCAAGATGGGTATCGACGCGACGCGCAAGTGGGCCGCCGAAGGCTTCGCACGAGTCTGGCCGGAGATGGTGGGTTCGAATGCCGAGACGAAAGCGCGGGTCGATGCAATCTGGAAGAAGCTGGGGATCGACTAATCAGCGGTTCGCGTTATAGAGAACCGGGTTCAGCGTCGCGTCGTTATACATCTTGAGCTGCCGATAGACCTTGAAACCCCGTTCGCCGTTCAGAATGCGCTGCCACAGTACATCGAGGGAATTCGCCAGGTCGCTGCGCTGTTCTTCCAACGTTTGCAGCCGAGCGCGATTTCGTGCGATGTGTTCGCTCCCGACGTCGCGACGTTCGGTCTGTTCAAGAGTGTGATACCGCTTCAGGGAAAGAATCGAAAGCCGGTCAAGAATCATGCCGGGCGTCTCAGTGTGCAGTTCAGCGCCAAACAGCGGCAGGCCCTGCTCGCAGAGGAAGGACAGCAGCAGCTCGTCGCATCGCTCTGTCAGATCGTTTCTCTGCTGATTCAGCTGGTCGATTCGACGCTTAACTGTTGCGATCTGCGCATCATTTGCGAGCGTGTCGCGCGCCTTATCTTCTTCATGCCACAACGCGAAGTTCTGCCAATGCTGGGCGATTATGCAGTCTTCAAAGGTGGTGCCGGCATCGAGCGGTGAGGCATCCGTCTGGTGCCAGAGGCTGTTCAAGGTGTCGTGCAGGTGCAGGATGCGGGCGGAGGAAAGCATCAGGGCAAACTCCCCGTAGTTTCGCTAGGCATGGAAAAAAGCTTACCTTACATTGCACGTTATACTTAACGCATGTCCATCGTCCGCGATATTGCCGGTGTTGCGAAAGGCATGAGCATCACGTTTAGAGAGATGCTGCAGCCCACCGAGGTAGAGAACTATCCTGACGGGCCGGGGCCACTGCGGGGGGCCAAGTTTGAAGAACGTTTTCGCGGCCAGCATGTGCTTGAGCGGGATGAGAACGGGCTGGAAAAGTGCGTTGCCTGCTTCCTGTGCGCAGCGGCTTGCCCATCAAACTGCATCTACATCGAGGCGGCTGACAATACAGACGAGACACGCATCTCCAGCGCGGAACGTTACGCGAAGGTCTACAACATCGATTACAACCGGTGCATCTTCTGCGGCTACTGTGTCGAGGCCTGCCCGACGGACGCGATTACGCATGGGCATGGGTTTGAACTGGCAACGCTGAATGCCACCAACCTCGTGTATCGAAAAGACGATCTGCTGCGCAAAAAGCCGTTGATGCCGTGAGAAACCGGGAGCGTCACTTAGCACCAAACCTCCATCCGCAGGGAAAGTCTTTCGTTGTGCAAGCAACTGTTGTAAGTCGGGTAGAATCTGACATGTCCCGCTTTAGTTCAGAATTCTGCCTATGACCAAACCTCAGACGATTCTGCATGTTTGCAATCGTGAGATGCTTCGGCCTCTGCGCGACGAGGTGTTGCGCGTTAACGGTTACCAGGTCGAATCGACTACGGAGGCGGAGGCGGCACGGAAAAGACTGGCACAGAAGGACTTTGATCTGATAATGATCGATCTCGAGAGTGAACAGCGAATTCCAGAGGCCGAGGCACTTTGCGCGGACGTAAAAACGGCCAATCCTAAACAGCTCGTCGCCTTCGTTTGCAACTATCGTGTCGCTCTACAGACCGATTGTCCTGACGATATCATTCGCAGCGAATTCAATCCTCAGGCGTTCGTCAACGGTGTGCGTTTGCTGTTGGACGGCACAAGCGCATAACCGCGGCACGTAGTCGCCCGACTTTCACTGAAGGAGCAGTTCGATGCTCCCCTACTTCTCCAGCAGGCGGCGCAGGTCATCCGCCAGCTTTGTCTGCAATTCCAGATCAAGTTTTCTTCCCTCGCAGGTGAGGTAGAACACGTCGATTGCAGTTTCTCCTTCTGTATCAATCAGTGCAACGCCTATATCGCAGGCGTGATCAGCAAAGGAACGAGCCAGCGTGTGCAGCAGTCCAGGACTGTCTGGTGCTATGACCTGCAGCAACGTACTGTGGCTTGAGGATTCGTCGTCGAAGCGGAGATCCAGCGAAGCGTGGACTTTACGGCGTGCCCCGCTGCGCGTCCCGCGAAGATTTGAAGGCCTCCCTTTCATAAGAGTCTCTGGGGTCGTCTTGCGCGAAGCGACGTCAACCAGCATCTGTTCGAACCTTGGCCGCTCTTCAGGGTTCAGCGTTAAGGTGCGGTATCGATCGCTGAAGCGGAAAGTATCGATAACGACCCCCTGCAGGTTCGCAAACGCTTCTGCGCTGACGATGTCCATGCCCCATGACGAGAGTGCGCCGGCGAGATCTGCGAAAAGATACGGACGGTCGTGTGCGAGCACGGTCAGATGACAGATGTCATCTGAAACATCGAGCGAGGTTCGTGCCGGGTGTTGCGACAATTCCTCTGCGAGACGGGCATGGGCTGATACCTGAGAGGCGCTGCGCGTGCGCAAGTACCGTTCTGGGAGGCCTTCTACAAAGCGGTCGATTGCCTCATGGTCGACGGTGCTGGCGGCGTAGAGTTCTTGCATGCGGGTCGATGCGCTCTCAGCATGGACGCGCGCATCATCCAAATTGCGATCGAGATGGTTTGAGGTCGCGATGTAGAGTCGCCACAGATTCTCAGCTTTCCATGGGGTCAAGGAGTCTGTATGCACGGCTTTCACATCTGCGTATGTCATCAACGCCAGCATGCGCAGCATTTCGGGCGAGCCCACAATCGCCGAGAATGCACGGACGGTCTCTGCATCGAAAATGTCGCGGCGCAGAGCGGCAGACATCTCCAAGTGAATCGCGATTAGTTGCAGTACCACATCGCGTTCTTCCGGTGAAAACTCGAAGCGATCGAGCACCGACGATGCCATTTCCGCGCTGCGGCGAGTGTGCTCGCCATCATTTCGACCCTTGCCGACGTCGTGCAGCAAAAGGGCAAGCAGCAGGAGATCGGGGCGCTCAAGCTCAGAGTAAAGATTTGCGAATTCTTTTCCCCACAGTGCGCCGGGGTCTTCAAGCCGGTGCAGGTGATCGATCGTCAGGAACGTGTGCTCATCTACGGTGTACCGGTGGTAGGCGTCTCTGATCACCAGTGCATCGATACCGTGGAATTCTGGGATGAGCATGTCGAGGATGCCGAAGGCATGCATGCTGCGCAGTCCATGTGCGGCGAATGACGCGAGGAGAATTGGGCGTATCTGTTCCCAAAGAACACGTCCTGACGGCACATGGTTCGCAAGACTTGGCAACGCTCCCGACAAAGCTTCCTCTGTCTCAGGTGCAAGGTTTGCATCCGTCTGGGCAATCATCTGGAAGATGGCCATCGCGTCGCTGAACGAGATTTCTTCCGAAGCATTGGCGAGCACAAGCTTGCCGCGATGCAGCGATACGGGGCCGCCTCTCGGCGATCGGTTGCGCCACTGGCGCAGGCGAAAGGTCAGACGCGGCTCTGGCAATTTCAGGAGCTCAAGAGCATGCCTGTTGCGCCAGTCGATCGCACGCGCGTGACGATAATAGTGGCGCATCCAACGCTCAGGGGGCATGCTGGCTCCCGTACCAATGCCTCGTCCTGCAGCCTCGTCCTGTGTTTGCCAATAAAGGACGTTGTCGTCGCGTTGGCTGCGGTAGTGCAGGAAGCAACGGACGCTCAGCAGGAAGTCCACGCCGATCTGCCACTCATCACGACCTGATTTGGTGCTCGATGGTATGAGTGGACTTTCAGCGAGTGAACTCCCGTTGAGGAGTTTGGTCACCCATTCGCTCACGTGTGAATCGCGCAAGCCACCGGGACACTCCTTAATGTTCGGCTCGAGATGAAAGAGAGTGTTGCCGTACCGGTCGTGTCTGGTGCGGCAGAGCGCGGCGACGTTCTGGAGCAGCGGATCACGAAGCTTCTTATGAAGAGAGGGAACCAGGTCCTTGTCGAATTGCTCGAACATTTCGAAGTCGCCGGCGATGTAATGGCGGTCGATCAGGGAGATGGCGAACTCAGGATTGTCGACGCTGGTGTCCGCGCACTCGGCCAGGGTTCGCGTGGTGGCGCTGACCCGTAATCCTAAGTCCCACATCTCCTGCGTCATTTGCCGTATCGCGTCACGGTGCCGCCGCTCATGTTCAGTGGAGCTAGCCAGAAAAAGCATGTCCAGATCGGAGTATGGAGCAAGCTCCTGCCGGCCAAACCCACCGGTCGCGAGCAACGTCAGGCCTGCAGGACCGTACTCATCTTTTTCGACAAATATCTGCCACAGCCTTACCGCGGTGGCGTCGATTAAATCCGAGCGAGCGGCGACGCATGTCCTACCGTTGCCCGCAGCTAGAAACGCGGCGCGTATCGCATCCGTCTGTGTGCGGAAGTTCTCGCGGACCTGAGGTAGTGCCTTTGACGGCGGCATGGGGTCGCCCTCTCGTAAATGCGGTTTATCTAAACGGCGCCAGGGCCACGCTCATCGTTGCGGATGCGAATCACTTCATCAATGCGCGAGATGAAGATCTTTCCATCGCCAATCTTTCCCGAGCGCGCAGCCGTGAGGATCGCGTCGACTGCCTTATCCAGTGCAGCGTCGTCAACGACGACCTCGAGCTTAATTTTCGGCAGCAGGTCGACGGAGTATTCTCGACCGCGATAGAACTCGGTATGGCCTTTCTGCCGGCCATGACCGCGCGCTTCGAGAATCGTCATTCCATCGACGCCCGCCTCGATAAGAGCCGCCTTTACAGCTTCCAGTTTGCCGGGTTGAATTATCGCTTCAATCTTTTGCATTGTTTTCCTTACCTAAACAGCTGAGAAATAAGCGTGTGGTCAACGAGCGGCTTCGTAGCCCTCTTCGCCGTGCTGAGAAAGATCCAAGCCTATTTGTTCATGCTCTGCGCTGACGCGCAACCCGACGACCAAGTCGACAACCTTGAGCAAAATGAGAGTGCCGATGATAGAGAACACCCATGCAATCGCGATTCCAACGAGCTGGTTCAATATCTGATGCGGGTTGCCATCCAACAACCCTGTCGGCTTCGCGTTGCCCGCAGCGTCTTTCCCGAAGATCGGATTGATCGCGCTTTGCGCGAATATGCCGGTGAGTACAGCGCCAATCGTGCCTCCGGCGCCATGCACGCCGAACGCATCCAGCGAGTCGTCATAGCCCAGCCAATTCTTCACCTTCACCACCATGAAATAGCAGAAGGCGCCCGCAAGCAAGCCGATTAGCAGTGCAGCCATGGGAGAAACAAAGCCCGCGGCGGGCGTAATGGCGACGAGTCCAGCGACGGCTCCGGAGATCGCCCCCAGCGCGCTCGGCTTGCCGCTGCGGACCCACTCCGCGACGGCCCAACCCATAGCAGCGGTGGCAGCGGCGAAGTGTGTGTTCACAAACGCGCTCGTCGCCAGAGTACCTGCGCTCAGTGCGCTGCCCGCATTGAAGCCGAACCAACCGACCCACAACATGCAAGCGCCAATAAAGCTGAGCACAACACTGTGAGGGGGCATTGCTTCACGCGGATAGCCGACGCGCTTTCCGATGTAAAGTGCGCACACGAGCGCGGATACTCCAGAGGTGATATGGACGACTGTACCGCCGGCGAAGTCAAGCGTCGGAAAGCGTCCGCCAAGTGAAGCGTTGAGGAATCCGCCTTTTCCCCAGACCATGTGCGCCATCGGACAGTAAACGCAGATCGACCACAGCGTGGTGAAAAGCACCATTGCGCCGAACTTCATTCGCTCTGCAAACGCGCCTGTGATCAGCGCCGGCGTGATGATTGCGAACATCAACTGATAAATCATGTAAGTCTGCAGCGGAATAGTCGCTGCGTAGTCGGGGTCTGGCGCCAGGCCGACGCCGCGCAGGAAAGCGTTATGCAGCCCACCGATAACGGCGGTGCCCGGACCGAATGCCAAGCTGAAGCTGAAGAGCGCCCAGATAACGGTGACGATGACCATCATTGCGAAGCTCTGCATCATCGTGCCGAGTACATTCTTGCGCCGGACCAAACCGCCGTAGAAAAGCGCCAGACCTGGTCCTGTCATTAGCAAAACCAGTGCGGCACTTACCAGCATCCAGCCGTTGTCTGCAGATGCTTGCGCGAGAGCGACCTGTTGTTCGATCTTCGCGAGGCGGTCATCGGCTGACACAATGGTGCCGGTTTGGGCGAGCACAGGGGCGCAGCTTAACAGCAGGAAAAGAAATGGCAACGTCAGCGTCGGACGAAAACGGCGCATACGCGGGGACTCCATCAGCAGACTTTTTTAGGTACGTGCGGTGCGGCGAAACCAGAAGGGAACTATGTCTTTACTGTGCCATAGTTTGCACCACTCTGAAAGAGATTTTTGCGAGTGCGGTGTTGCGGCATTTGTGCATATCGAGCTTGATTCCTTGTCGATACATTTACCCGCCATTCATGCGGTGTTTTTCATCCCGTCATCGCTACCTCCTCAGTATGAGCGTGCGCCAGCAAAACAACTTCACTCGACTCATTTCGGTCAGGAGACCCTCCATGTCTGAATCAGCCTCTGCGAGCCCGGAAGAATCAGCTGCATTTAAAGAAGCGTTGGTGGCAGAGAAGTTAGTTGCAATTCGAGCCCCGCGTCGCTATCTCGATGACGACGGAGTGTTGTGTGTTTCAGGAGACTTTCGCGCGCGCCTTGCGATGAATGCGTTCGATCGCGATGCGGCGTTTCGTCTGCGTTACGAAATATTTAACGTGGAACTTGGCAAGGGCCTTCCATCGGCTCACCGGTCTGGTCGTGACACGGATGAGTTCGATCATGTATGCGAACACATACTGGTCGAGGAAATCGCGACGTCGCGGATCGTCGGGACTTACCGGCTGCAGCACGGCGCAATCGCCGGGACAAACCTGGGTTATTACAGCGCGAGGGAGTTCGACTTTACTCCATATGAGCCGTTTCGAAATCAGATGCTCGAACTGGGACGCGCCTGCATTGACGTGGATTTTCGCACGATGCCTGTGTTGATGCTGCTATGGCGCGGAATCTGCAGCTATGCGCAGCATCTGGGCGCACGGTACATGATTGGTTGTTCCTCACTCACAACGCAGGACGTTGCGGCGGGGAGCGATATGTATCATGCGCTCTCGCGGTTCCTTGTCGAGGAGCAATTGCGAACCCAGCCCGCGGCTGGGTTTTCTTTTCCGTTGCAGGCGCCGCCCTTGATTTCGCCGGATCCTCCGAAGCTGCTCAAGAGTTATCTGACGATCGGCTCGCGCATTTGCGGTACGCCGGCGATTGATCGAGACTTCGGCACGATTGATTTCCTCACATTCATCGACCTGGAAAGACTTGCGCCGTCGATGAAGTTACGCTTGTTGAAGTGAGGCGGCCTGTGAAATTGATGAAAGCATTTCGTTCTCTCTACGGCTCGGTTCGCCTGCTCGCGATGCTGATTTCTGCAATGGTCGATCTGGCGTGGCAGCAAATATGCCAACGCGCGCCATTGACGTTGATACAAAGAGCCCACTGGCTGCAGCGATGGTGCACGCGTGTATTGCGCAACCTTGGGGTCACGCCGTGTATCCAGGGCGTGCCGCCACCGGCTGGCGTCATCGTTTCGAATCATCTGAGCTACCTCGACATTCTGCTGTTCAGTGCTTCTGTTCCTTGCGTTTTTATTGCGAAGAGCGAAATCCGCAAGTGGCCTTTGCTGGGATGGCTCGCGGACGGGGGCGGCACGCTTTTTATAGACCGCAATCAGCGGTCGGAATCGCAGGCCATTGGTGAGCAGATGCTTGCGGTGCTGGAGCAGGGCGTTTCTATCGTGTTCTTTCCTGAGGGAACGTCGACCGATGGCAGTGAAGTTTTGCGGTTCCACTCGTCACTTTTCGAATATGCCGTGCAAGCCCAGGTGCCGGTTACGGCGGCATGTGTCTCGTATGCCTCGCCAGACGCGTGCGTGGCTCGGGACGTTTGCTACTGGAGCGACATGGTGCTGGTTCCTCATCTCTGGAAGTTAAATTCGATCCGCAGTATCGTCGGCAATCTTGTTTTCTCCTCTGGCTCATCGACATTCACAGACCGTCGCACGGCGGCGCTTGCGACGCATGATGAAGTAGCCGTCATGCTTGAGCAAATGGCGCCGGTGCTGGCTGAGCAGACCATGCGGCCGGTTTGTATATCCAACCCCCCCATTCCCCCGGCAGAAGTCTCAAAGTCTTGGGAACACTAGGTTTAGGTCTGGACTTAGGACAATTGAAGTCACCATGAAAAAGGGAAAGGCCGCGCGATTGCGCGGCCTTCTTGTTGTTTATTGTATCGCGCGTGTCAAGCGACGCCACCAGGTTTCGTACGAAGGGCACCCATTAAGAACTCGGTGAGGAACTTCGCATCGTCCTCTGTCGAGCGCCCTTCAGAGAAGGCCCTCCGCTCGTTCACGCCTCGGATGGCGTCCATCGTGGTCCAGGCGGCGGCGAGAAAGTCCTGGTGCGGAATCTCTCCTGCGCTCGCCGCCTCCGCAAACATCGACTGCAGATACTGCACGGTCTCCTTTTGCCACGCCATGCTGCGTTTTCGGTGTTGCCCCTCGCGGTTGATACTCAGAATGATCCGGTACAACTGCTGCTGCTCATTCCAGAAGGCGATGCGAACTGAAATGAATGCGGCAAGCTTGCCAGCGAGATCCGATTCTTTCCGCACACGCTCCTCAGTCAGAGCAGCCAGCTTCGTCACCGCCTGCTGAACGGTCGCCAGATAAATCGCATCTTTTGACTGGAAATAGAGATAGAGGGTTCCTTTTGCGAGCCGCGCCGCTTTGGCAATGTCCTCCATGCGCGTCGCCACAAAGCCTTTGGTTGCAAATACCTTCGCCGCGGCATCGAGAATCTCCGACCGCCGGAATTCAGCGACGACCTTGTACTTACGGTCTGCAGCGGTTGGCGGCATCAGAGGGATCTCCCGGCTGTCGATTAGTATAAATGTGCATCATAATGACTATATGGTCATCCAATAGAACCTAGCAGTCATCATGATCTGCGCCGATGAGGAATCCGGATATCGCACAAGCTGAGCAAGCGCTCGCGGACATAGCTCCGCAATTCGACAATGAGCGTCTTCCACGGGCAAAGGCATTCAACCCCTGGATCGTCGCCGTCGTCGTTACCATCGGCACCTTCATGGAGGTGCTCGACACATCCATCGCCAATGTTGCACTGCCTCACATCGCGGGCAATCTCTCCGCTTCGCTGGATGAAGGTACATGGGTGCTCACCAGCTACCTGGTTGCCAACGCGGTCGTGCTCCCGATCAGCGGCTGGCTGTCCTCGATTCTCGGCCGCAAGAACTACTTTCTGCTTTCGGTCTTCCTCTTTACCGTCTTCTCCGCTGCATGCGGTTTTGCGCCCACGCTTGGCTTGCTTGTCCTCTTCCGCGTCGCTCAGGGTCTTGCCGGGGGCGGGCTGCAACCGTCAGTGCAAGCCATCCTGGCTGATAGTTTTTCTCCGCAGAAGCGCGGCATGGCCATGGCGCTCTACACCATCGCGATCCTCGTTGCGCCCGTTCTGGGGCCGACGGCCGGAGGGTGGATTACCGACAACTATTCCTGGCGCTGGATCTTTTACATCAACATCCCCATAGGCATCCTCTGCGTCTTCTTTACCCGCATCGTGCTCGAAGACCCCCCGTACATGAAGGAAGCCAAAGAGAGGGCACGCAAACTGTCGGTCGACTGGGTCGGCCTCGGCTTCATCGCCATTGGCCTGGCTACACTGGAGATCGTTCTCGACAAGGGCCAGGAACTCGACTGGTTCGGCTCGCCATTCATCGTCTTCTTCGCGACGGTGTCCCTGATTGCCATCGCGGGAGCGATCTATTGGGAACTCAAGCGCCCAAACCCCATGGTGAACCTGCGCCTGCTCAAGGAGCGAAACTTCCTCTTTTGCTGCATCCTCATCCTTGGCCTTTACGCCACGCTGTATGCTGCAACCTATCTGCTGCCCACCTTT
>DATMOZ010000080.1:0-8882 GCA_035567995.1 Acidobacteriaceae bacterium | reverse complement strand
TCGAAGGCGGCCGGATCTCCGTGGACGAGGACCTCGATATCGTCGGGGAAATGCGAAACGTCTTCGCCCATTTGCTCTTCAGGCTTGTCCCAGGTGAAGCTCTGCAGCATTGGGACGAAGTACATCGCGACAGGCTTTTGGGAAGACGGGTCGCGGAATTTGATGTCGTCGACCACGCCGACGATTTCAAACAAGACTTTCATGTGCTGGTCAGCGGCGAAGTGTTCACCGAGTGCGCTGTGTCCCGGCCAGTGACGCCTGGCAAATGTCTGGTTCACGATGGCGACGGGCCGGGAATTTGAATTGTCCTGATCGGTGAAGTCGCGGCCCTGGGCAAGGTGCGCACCAATGGTGTCGAAAAAATGCGTGCTCACGCGGACCCACGACGCGATGTACCAGTTGCCACTCTTGCGGTCTGGCGGCGGTTGACCGGGGATGAAGACGAGGGTGCTCCAGTTGTTATGAGCCATGGGGCTGTACATCTGATAGCTGAAGTTCTGCACACCGGGGACCTGACTTAGGCGGCTGTCGAGCTTGCGATAGAGCTCCGGCAATTGTTTTGCCTTATAACCGGCGCTGGCAGTGTCGACATTTGCAACGATGCGGCTCTCGGTTTTGAATCCGAACGACTGATGCGTCACGTTGCGCAGACTGAGGGTCAACAGCATCGCGCCGCAGAGCAGCACTAGCGAGAGCGCGGCCTGCAGAACGACGAGCGCTTTCTGCGGCAATGAGCTGGCGTCGCGCGTGGAGCGATTTGCGCCGCGCAGCACTTCAGCAGGGTTCGCTACCGAGGTAAGCCACGCGGGCGCCATGCCGAAAGCAACGCCCGTTACCAGCGAAATTCCAAAGGCGAAGGCAAGCACCGGCCAGGATGGCGTCGCGTTGATTGGGACATAGTCCGTGGTACCGCGGAAAGCGAGGGCCAGAATGCCGCGAGAAGCGGCGAATGCGACGGCTATGCCGACGGCGCCTCCAATGATGGAGAGAAGAATACTTTCCGTGAGCATCTGGCGCATGATGCGTGAGCGCGCGGCGCCGAGCGCCATACGGATACTGGTCTGCTGGCGCCGCGCCATTCCGCGCACGAGCATAAGGTTGGCGAGATTTGCGCACGCAATCAGCAGCACGAATCCTGCAACGGTCATCAGCAGTTTCAGACCTTTGTCATATTCGGAGCGCACGAAGTTCACGCCGCCCGGAGCTGGAACGAGTTCTGTTTTTTGCTTGTCAATCTCAACGATTTCCTCGGGACGCAGATTGCCGGTCTGGCTGCGCAGAAATTGTTGCAATTCGACGACAATTTGCGGCTCGATGGATTTGGGAGACACCCCGGGCTTGATTCTGCCTATCACCTGAAGCCAGCCTAGAGTCGGTTGATCGACGATCGGGTGATCGGAAACGATGGGCTCGATGTTGATCGGGAGCCATAGCTCCGGCGGATCTGCCTGCAAGGTTTCGCCGTAAAATTCTGGACCTGTGACGCCCACGACGGTGACGGCCTTGCCATTGATGAGGAAGCTTGCGCCGATGACGGACGGATCGAGCGCGTAGCGACGTTGCCAGAGGCGATAGCTCATCACGGCAACGGGGGCGGCACCACGAATATCGTCAGCGGGCGTAATGGTGCGGCCGCGATAAGCGCTAACGCCATACGTGGAGAAATAATTTCCGGAGACGAAACGTGAGCGCGCCGCGTCTGCAGCGCTCTGGGCGCCGTTGCGGCGCAGGCTGTTGGTCGTTTCGCCGGATTGCGAAGCGGCGAGGCTGGCGAATCCCGGCGTGTGGTCGCGGAATTGTTTGTACTGGTCGTAACTAAAAAGCGCCCAGTCCTCCTGCAATCCCCCGCTGATGCAGCATTCAAATTCTTTGCCAATCTTGTAGAATTCGCCCGGTTTGTCGACCGGCAGGGAACGCAGCATGACGGCATGGACCAACGTGAAAATCGCGGTCGTCGCTCCGATGCCGAGGGCCAGCGTCAGCACGGCGGTGAGTGTAAAGGCCATGGACTTGCCCATCTGGCGCAAAGCGTAGCGGACGTCTTGAATAAGTATGTTCATGCGCCGTCTCCAATTCTGGGCTGCACGTGCCCCCCTTCTCGGCTTCTATTCACTTCTGAGTGCCTGCATCGGGTTAACCGATGCTGCGGTGCGCGCGGGTACAAAGGTGGCGAGTAGCGCAACGGCGAGCACGCCAAATGCGGCGGCGGCCAAGGTCAATGGGTCGTGCGCGCCGAGTCCGTACAGCGTTGACTGCAGCAGGTGTCCAAGCAACAGCGATAGCGGAAATCCAATTGCAATGCCGGTCGCGGTGAGCAGCAGGCTTTCACGGAGCACCATCCAGAGGATCTGATCGCGTTGTGCGCCGAGGGCCATGCGCACGCCAATCTCGATCGACCGGCGGCTGACGCGATAGGACAGCGTTCCGTAAAGGCCGACCGCGACGAGAAATGTAGCGAGGAATCCGAAGGCGAAGGCCAGGCGCGCGAACAGGCGGACCTGTCCGGCGGATTCGTCGAACTGGGCCGCGAGGGTCATCGGTTTTTGCAGCGGAATGTTGGGATCGAGGTCCGCGACGACGCGTCCGATGGTCGGCAGCAGGGCCATGGGATCACCCTGCGTACGCACAAGGACTTGCATCGGGCTGATGTCGTCGAGCTGGCGATATGGAATGAAGCTCATCGGCCGTGGCTTCTCGCGCGAGCCGGAATATTTGAAGTCTCGCACGACGCCGACGATCGTGTACTGCGGGCTTTGGGGCCCGTCGCCAATGGCGACACGGTGACCGATAGCATCGGTGTCGGGCAGGTAGCGTTTGGCGAATGTCTCGTTGATGATGGCTACTTTTTGCGCGGCAGCGGTGTCGGCATCGGTAAAGTCGCGGCCGAGGAGCACGGGAGTTCCCATCGTGTGGAAGGCGTCACCAGCGAGGGAGTTCCAACGCATCGATGCTTCATGGCCGCTCTCAGTGGCTGGTTTGCGTCCATCTACGATCGCGTAGGTGTTGTTGCTCCAGCCCGCGCCGAAGCGGTTGCCCATCAATGTTGCCGATTCAACGCCCGGCACGCGCCGCAGACGAGCCAGTAAGTTCTCGAAGAATTGCGCACCTTCTGGCGCCGTTTTGTTATGCGAGAGCGGATCGATGCCGAAGACCAGCAGGCCCGGGGTCCGGATTCCAAGATTCTGCCTGTTGATATTGTTGAGCGTTCGCAGCAGGAGACCGGCTGCGACAAGCAGCACGAGGCACATCGCCAATTGTGCGGAGACGATGATACGACCGCCGGTAGAGCGGTTCTTGTCTTGATTCGTTGTGGCGCTTCCTGTCTTGAGTACGAGACCTGCGGGAACGCGAACGGCGCTGGGCAATGGCGCGAGGCCGAAGACCAGTGCCGCGATGAAAGAGATCGCGATCGTGAAGTAGAGCACGGTGCGGTCGGGTGCAAGGCTGACGTTGAGATCGGACCACGCTGCGAGCGCGCGCGTCGCAGAAACGGCGAATACCCAGCCTAGGGCAACTCCGCCACCGACGAGCAAAAGGCTTTCTGTCAGAAGTTGCCGGAATATTTGCCGCGTGCCTGCGCCGAGCGCCATGCGAAGGCTGAATTCGCGCATGCGCTGTGTATTGCGGGCGACCATGAGCATGGCGACGTTGATGCACGCGATCAAAAGGACCAATCCGACCATAGCCATCAGCGCATAAAGCGGCTGTTTGAATTCGTCCTTCGCACCTTCGATTCCATTTGCGGGCGAGAAGGTCAGCAGCGGCGGCTGTTCTTTCGGGCCTGGGTTACCGAGGCCGATTCGCGCGGCGTGCTGGAAGACAGGATCCATTTGCGCGAGCGCCTGCTGCTGCGTGATGCCCGGCTGCAGACGGGCGATCATCATGAGATACCACCAGTTGTCGGCGCCGTACGCGGTTTGTCCGGGTGCTCCCCATGGAGTAATTTCGGTGCGATTCTGCAACGGAATCCAGAAATCTGTCGCCTGGCCGGGCTCAACGCCGTTGAACGCCTGCGGAGCTACTCCGACGATGGTGAACGGAACGCCTTTGACATAGATGGTCTGGCCGAGGACGTTCGGGTCGCGCGAGAAGCGGCGTGTCCAGAAGCCGTAGCCGATGACGGCGATCTGAGCGTGTTGCTTTTCTTCGTCGAGGGTGAAGCCGCGGCCGCGCGCAAGCGAAACTTGCAGGCCGGAGAAAAAATTGCCGCTGACCATGTCGCCGAGCGCTTCTTCAGGCGTGTCGCCGATGCGGATCGGCGTCTTGTCGGTGGAGAGCGGAACGAACGCCACCAGATCGCGGAAGACATTGTGCTGGCTGCGCATCTGTTGAAACACGGGCATGGAGAACGAAGCATCGTCGCGGCCCGTCTGACTCGTGTTTTCGGGCAGTCGCGGAACGTTGGCGTAGAAGAGTTGTTGCGGGTCAGGCACCGGCAAAGCGCGCAGCAGGACTGCATTCATCACACTGAAGATCGCGGTGTTCGCGCCGACGCCAAGTGCGAGGGTAAGCACGGCGGTGATGGTGAAACCTGGCGACTTGCGCAACTGGCGGAGTGCGTAGCGGATGTTTTGCGCGATGGAATGCATAGGCTCCTTTATTCGCTCCTCAGCGCCTGCACAGGATCAATGGAGGCAGCGCGACGCGCGGGAAGGTATGCGGCGAGCGCGGCCACGGACAGTAAAACGATGGTTGCGATTGCGTAGCTGGCGAGGTCAGAGGTGACAACGCCGGCGAGCAGGCTCTTCGTGACATGCAGCAGCAGAACACTCAAGACTAGGCCCGCAGCGATGCCGGCGAGAGCAAGACTCAGGGCGCCGCTAAGAATCATGCCGACGACGTTTCGCTTATCCGCACCGAGAGCGATGCGGATGCCGATGTCGATGCGGCGCTGCGCGACGGCATAGGCCATTACTCCGTAGACGCCGAGCGCGGCGAGCGTGAGGGCGAGCAGCGCGAACCCGAAGAGCAGCGTGGTGCGGAAGCGTTGCGTGGCAATGGATTCGCCGACGCTCTGCTCCAGCGTGGTGAATTTGGTCGCGATGGACGGGTCGAGGCTCTGCAGTTTTGCGCGGACCGGATCAATAAGCGAGGCCGGAGGCACATGCGTGCGCGCGACGATTTCAACTTCGTTGGCATGCGAGGGATGTTGCGTCAGCGGCATGTAGAGCGTTGCGCCAGGCAGAGCAGCCGGCGAATCCTGCCGCACATCGCCAACAACGCCGATGATGGTCATGGGGTTCGGCGAATCGAGGCCACAAAGAATCTGCTTGCCGATTGGATCTTCTCCGGCAAAGCTCTGTTTCGCGAGCGATTCGCTGATGATGGCGACGAACGGGCTGGTGTATTGATCTTGCGCGTTGAAATCGCGGCCACGCTTCAGGGGGATATCGAGAGTCTTGAAGTAGCCGGGCCCGGTGAGTCCGAAGTCGGCCTCGGGCAGGTTGGTGTGATCGTTCGGGTCACCCTTGCCGACAACCATATATCCGCCGTTCGAGCCGGACTGTCCGGTCGGCAGACCCATCACCGCGGAGACGCGTTCGACGCCGGGAATAGCGGCGATTTGTGCGACGCCGGTTTCCAGGGTGCGTGTTTTCAGGATGGCCTGATCTACATCAGCCGCGGGGGCGTGCGCGTAGACCACGAGAACATTTGAGGTGGCGTAACCAAGATCTGTCGTCGATAACTGGATGAGGGTGTGGACGAGCAAGGCAGCGCCGACGGTCAGCGTGAAGGTCAGTGCGATTTCCGCAACGACGAGCAGATTGCGCACAGCGGTCGAATGCCGTCCGGCGAGGCCGCGCGCCGTGTCCTGCTTGATGGCTTCAGCCGGATCGACGCGGGACGTGTGCCACGCGGGCGCGATGCTGGCGAGAAGAATGGTAAGCAGGCTCGCGCCATAAGAGACTGCGACAACGAGCAGATCGAGATGAATATCGGCTACACGGGGCAGGTCTTGCGGCGCCATGCGCACCAGCAGCCTGACGGCAGGAATGGCGAGGACGACTCCAACGGCACACCCCAGAGTTGCGAGTACAACGCCCTGGACAGCGATCTGTTGGACGATGCGGGCGCGGGTGGCGCCGAGGGCAGTTCGAACTGCGGTCTGCCTGGTCTGCTGCGTAGCCCGAGCAAGCTGCAACAGCGCGACGTTGACGCAGACGATGAGCAACACGACGGCGACAGAGGCGAGTAGCAGCAACAGCACGGGGCGAACACGCCCGACGATTTGTTCCTGCAGCGGTTTCGCTACGAGCGTCTTGGTTTGATTGCTCGCGGGATACGCGGTAGCGAGCCGCGCAGAGATGGCCGACAATTCCGCTTGTGCTGTGCTGAGTGATACGCCCGGCTTCAGCTTGCCGACTGCGCGGTAGTTGTACGCGGTACGCTCGAGGCTATCGGGGGTCGGGCCCATTCCGATCCAGACAGAAGTTTTTGCGGGATATGCAGCAACTGTTGGCACAACGCCGACGATTTCGTAGGGCTTGCCCTCTACGTTGAACGTACGACCAATCGCTTGCTGCGCGCCACCGTAGTTATCGCGCGCAAACGGTGCGGTCACCAGAGCTGTGTGGGCGACAGAACCATCGTCGAAGATGCGGCCGGCGAGGGGAACGATGCCGAAGACTTGCGGGAAATCCGCGCTCACCTGCTGCACGGTGGTGAAGACAGCGTGATCGCCGAGTTGTACGCCCGCTTCTCCGCCTCCGCCGTCGTAGTAAGCGACTTTTTCGAAGCTGGATGCCTGAGCGCGTACATCGAGATAATCGCCGCCCGTAACGCGTGCGAAGGGAGCGCCGGAACGGGCTTCGTGCGTGTTGAACTGAACGATGCGATCAGCATCGCGATAACGCAGCGGCTGCAGCAACACGGAGTTTACGACGGTAAACATCGCGGCGTTGACGCCGATGCCGAGGGCGAGGATGAACACAGACGTTGCTGCAAAGCCGGGAGCTCTGCCGAGTTGCCGCAGCGCGTGGCGAAAATCCTGCATCAGTGTGTTCATCGTTCCCTCGCTAATCCTGACCCAGAGTTTTCATCGGATCTAACTGCGAAGCCTTGCGCGCCGGCAGATAGCTTGCCAGGAAAACCACGGCCAGCAGAAGAAAAACGGTGGACGCGATGCTGGCGATGTTGAGCACGGGAAGCTGGTAGACCAGGCCGGCTATGACGCGCGCCAACGCCGCTATCAGCACAATGCCGAACACGACGCCAAAGGCGGCCAGCGTCATTCCCTGACGCACGATGAGTCCAACGACGTCGTGGCGCTGCGCACCGACGGCGAGCCGGATTCCAATTTCGCGGGTGCGAAGACGAACTGCATATTGAACGATTCCGTATAAGCCAAGCGCCGCGAGCAAGAGAGCGATGCCGGCAAATATCGAGAGCAGAAGCATCAGAAAACGGCGGCCGACGAGCGACGCGTCGACACGTTCCTGCATCGTTTTGATGTCGTACAGTGGAAGGCTGGAGTCGACATAGCGAACGGCGGAGGCGATGCTACCCACGAGATCGCGGCCGTCTCCGCGCGCGGCGCGAACGATGATGAAGGAAGTGAACTGCCCTGTACTTTGCGAAACGGGCAGATAGTAGAAGCCTTCTTTGGTGTCGGCTTCAAGAGACGCCGAGCGTGCATGGGCCACTTCGCCGACAACGGTGATCCAGTCTTTGTCTTTGACATTGCCGTCGTCGCCACCGAAGCCGATCTGCTTGCCGATGGGATTCTCGCCGGGCCAGTAACGCTTTGCCAGCGTCTCATCGACGATCGCCACCTTCTGTGTCGCAAGGCGGTCGCCAGTCGTGAACGCTCGTCCTGCCACTACGGGGATGTGCAGCACGCTGAAGTAATTGGAGGTGACTAAGCGAATATTGCCATGCGGAACAGGCGTGTCAGGAGTGATTCCCTGCCCGCGAATGCGAAAGGAAGCCGAACCGCTATCACCGGAGAACGGAACATCATCAGCGATGGCGGCGTTTTTCGCGTTTGGAATGTTTGCAAGCTGCGACTCAAGCGAGCTATAGAACGAGTCCAGTTTTTCAGGCGTCGCGTAGGCCTGGCGCGGCAGGTTGATCGAGGCGGAGATAACTCCAGCGGGATCAAAGCCGGTATTGACCTGCGCGAGTTGGCGCAGGTTGTGAATGACGAGACTGGCGGAGAAGAGCAGCAGCATCGCGAGGCTGATCTCACAAACCACCATCGCGGAACGCAGGCGCTGACTGGTGCCGCCGGAGGTGGACGACCGGCCGCCGTCTTTGAGCGCAGCCAGGCTGCGGATGCGGGTCTGCGACCATGCCGGTCCAAGCCCGCAGAGCACTGTGCAGAGCAGTGCCGTTCCTGCAACCCACAACATCACGGGGGTCGAGAAATGTACTGTCACATTTTTGGCGAGTGCGGTGGGCGCGAACCGTAAGAGGGCAGGCGCTACGAACTGCGCGAGGAGAAGGCCAGCGATCGTTCCCAACACGGTGAGCACGAAGCTTTCAAGCAATGCAGTGCGGATGAGGTGGCTGCGTCCCGCTCCGAGAGCGATGCGAACCGAGGTCTCTTTTTCTCGCGCCGAAGCACGCGCGAGTTGCAGGCCTGCGATGTTGGCGCAGGCAATCAGCAGAACGAGCACGACGGCGACCAGCATTGCGCGAAGCGGGCCCTGCATGTCTCCGCTGATGAGTTCAGTGAGCGGGATCGAAAACATTCCCCAGCCGGATTGTTTCGCGTAGTCGCCAAGCGGGCCGGGGACATGCTGCACCTCCTGCGCTTTGGAACTGAGATAGGCATTGGCAGCGGCTATCGTCTTCCCCGGTTGCAGGCGTGCGACACCGGTGAGGTACTCATTAAACCGGCTTTGAGGATCTGCGAATACAGAAGGCTTGAGAGCAAGCGG